>NZ_JBICHO010000303.1:0-7968 GCF_043100905.1 Rhodopirellula sp. JB055
CTGCTCACCGACCCGTGCCTCGTTCATTACGGGGCTTTATCCTGATATGGCGGGGGTCCCCGGCGTGATCCGCACACCGCTGCCCGATCGCCCCACGAGCTGGGGGAACCTCCGCAACGATGTCGTGACCCTTCCCTCCCATCTCAAAACAGCCGGTTACAAGACCGCTCTGATCGGCAAGTGGCACCTCGGTTGGGATTGGCACAAGAACGGCAAAGAGATTGATTTCACGCAGCCGGTTTTGAATGGTCCCGACAGCAACGGCTTCGACCAGTACTACGGTCACTGCGGATCGTTGGACATGCCGCCGTATGTTTGGGTCGATACTGGAAAGCCAACCAGTGTGCCGACTCGAAAGGAAGGTGTGACGAAGAAGCAAAACCGCTACGGTTGGTATCGCAACGGACCGATTGGTGATGACTTTGAGATTGAACAGGTGTTGCCGCACTTGTTTGGCAAGTCGATCGCTTTTGTGGAAGAACGTGTGAAAGAGGACAAGCCGTTCTTCTTGTATCTGCCGCTTCCTGCCCCGCATACTCCAATCGTTCCCGTGCCGCCATTCAAAGACGCCAGTGGGATGAATCCGTACGCAGACTTCGTAATGCAGGTGGATCATCACATGGGCCAACTGCTTGATGCGATTTCCAATGCAGGCATCGACGAAAACACATTGGTGATCTTCACCAGTGACAACGGTTGCTCACCGGAAGCCAACTTTGGTGAACTCGCGAAACATGGTCATGATCCGAGCGGCAAGTATCGCGGGCACAAAGCGGACATCTACGAAGGCGGTCACCGCGTGCCTTTCATCGTGCGATGGCCGGGAAAGGTTGTCGCGGGCAAGACGACCAACGCGCTTGCCTGTTTGACGGATGTGTACGCGACATTGCAGTCGATCACGGAGCAACCACGGGAAGCGACTGGTGGTGAAGACGGGTTTGATCTGACTGGGGTCTTTGGCGGTGATGACTCATCGGATCGCGAAGCTTTGGTCAGCCACAGCATCGGTGGTTCGTTCGCCATTCGTCGTGGCAATTGGAAGCTGTGCTTGGCGCATGGCAGCGGTGGCTGGAGCAATCCTCGGGAGCCCAAGGCAAAGCTTCAAGGGCTTCCGCCGCTGCAGTTGTTTGACCTGGAGGCGGACCCCGCCGAGAAGACCAACGTCGCGAAGGAGAATCCAGAAGTCGTCGATTCGTTGTTGCTGTTGCTCAACGACTACGTCGAAACCGGACGCAGCACGGAGGGGCCAAAGGTTGCCAATGATCGCGAGGTCACGTTCCTTCCCGAAGGCGTTTCGCTGCCGAGTCCTTAAATGGCCGACTGGAATGGACTAAATCGTTCACCAGGCGGGGAAGCAAACACTGCGTGAGCTTTCGGCGGCGGTCGAGTCAGAGATCGAATTGATCGCGGCTTGTCAGGATTGGATTCCAGCACGCTCATCGCGATGACCGGCAGCGGGCAACCCAAGGACATGCGAATGTCCGTGGATGCGGGCTTTGACAGGTAGGTCACAAAACCCGCTTCGGTTTAACGCTTACGCGGTGTTTTTTAGAGCTGGAAACGCGCCGTCAAAAAGTCTGACGCCACGGCAATCGCTTGACTTGGCGCTCAGCCCTCGGATGACCGCGGCGCTCAAGCGGTCATCGAGTTTTCGGCGGTTGATTCGGCATCCAGGGTTTCGTCGTCCTGGATGTAGGTTTTGCCTCGGTAAATCAGTGCGACAAAGATGAACAGGCAGGCCGCCACCAACATCAACCCGGCGAAGAACCAGTAGTAGGTCGCACCTGGGAGTTTCGATGTACCATCTGGGTTGGAGATGATCGCATTGACACCAGCGGCGATGAAGTTGCCCAGTGCGACGGACAGCAGGTAAAAGCTCATGATGATGCTCTTGATGCTGTTAGGTGCCTGTGTGTAGCTGAATTCCAGGCAGGTGATCGACACCATGACTTCTGCAGCGGTCAGAATCGTGTAGGCCAGCACCTGCCAAGCGATCGAAGGTGTGCCACCATCTTGAATGTTTTGTTCGATTAACGCGATGATTGCGAAGGAAGACACGGTCAGGAACATGCCCAAAGAGATCTTCCGCAAGGGGGTCAGAGGGAACACTCGGTCAATCGCTGGGTACAGCACGTAGCTGAACAGCGGCACAAAAATGAGGATCAGGAATGGGTTCGCCGCTTGGATTTGACTGGACAGCAATTCAAACCCGAAGACATTTCGGTTCATGCTTTCGGCTTGGATCACCCACGAGGTAGCGGTCTGGTCAAACAGGCTCCAGAAAACAGCGACCAAAAGGTAGATTGGGATCAGGTTCAGAAGCGCGAGTCCACCGACTCCAGTGAAGGCATCTTTGAAGACGCCCGGGCCTCGGGCGGGAATGTGAATGAACTTGTTCCGCCCCATCCAAAACAGCAACGTGGCGATTGCCATCAACACGCCGGGGACCCCGAATGCGATCTGCGAACCATATCGGTCGAGCAGCCATGGCGTGAGCAGGGTGGAGAAAAAAGATCCTAGGTTGATGGCAACGTAGAACCATCCAAAGACTTTCGCGAGTAGATGGGAGTTTTTGGTTCCGAACTGGTCGCCAACGTGGGCGGAGACACATGGTTTGATCGCACCCGTTCCAAGTGCGATCAGTCCCAACCCAATGGCTAGGCCAAATCGGGTTTCGTTCATCGCGAGTGCTAAGTGTCCGAGGCAGTACAAGACGGACAGGTACAAGATGGTTCGATACTTGCCGAGCAACCAGTCGGCCACAAAAGCACCGAGTAGCGGAGTGAAGTAGGCCGCCATGATGAAGGTGTGCCCCCAAAACTTGGCGTCCTCGTCGCTCATTGGATCCAGTTCACCACTGGCGTTGAGCAGGTAGGTGGTCATGAAGACCGTGAGGATCGACCGCATCCCGTAAAAGCTAAATCGTTCAGCGGCTTCGTTGCCGATGATGTAGGGGATGCCGGCGGGCATACCAGTGGTGGCTTCGGGCTGATCTCGATATTTGGGTGTGTTCGGTTGATCAGAAGTGGTTGTATCGGGTGTCGACATCAAGCAGGTTCCGTTGGATTGGCACGGATGGGCGAACAGGCCCTGTGGGCGTCAGCGAGGAAGGGGTGATGGAGAAGCTGACAGGGGCCAAATTAAGCCGCTGGAGGCAGCCAAACCAGTCCCCGCGGCGATTAAATGGGGCGGGAAATCAACGTTTCAGGCGCAGCAAGATTTTGGGGCTCGATTGCACGCCAAGCGTCGCGACACGGTGGTTGGTAGCGCCCTCTGGTTCTCCACTCCCTCGATTGAGCCAGGGCGTAAAAAAAGCCACGTTCTCCAACTTGGAGTTCAACGTGGCTTGTCAAATTTGAATCGGGAAAGATTGGAGAGCCGATTTGGCTCGCCCAATCAATCTGGCTTAGCGTCGTTTCTTCTTGGCAACTTTCTTCTTGGTTGCCTTCTTTTTGGCGACCTTCTTCTTGGCTGCCTTTTTGACGGCTTTCTTCTTCACAGCCTTCTTCTTGGTTGCCTTGCGAGCGGTTTTCTTGACGCCCTTCTTCACGGCTTTCTTTTTGACAGCTTTCTTCTTGACTGCTTTACGAGCGGTCTTCTTGGCTGCCTTCACGCTCTTTTTGGCAGCGCGTTTGACGGTCTTCTTGGTTGCTTTTTTCTTGGCCACGTTCTTCCTCCGCGAGAAAGGAACTGTTGTCGAGTCATTGTGACTTGCGAACTGTGACATCGATTCTGTCATCGCGAATGCGTTGACGTCTTCGCTTTCAAAGTTGATTGCAAGTCACCGGCCACGGCTCAACAACAATCGATGGTGATCGATTCTATCCGCTTCGATGATCCTCATCGACCTTGCAAACAAAAACGATCGTTAGTACGTGCGCGTAACTGTACGCGCTTCGCTGGATTCCGCAACATGTTTTCGTGAAAAAACCGCTTGCGTCGCCAACAAATTTTGCTACGGCAAACGCATTTTTTGCATGTTGTTTTGCTTCGTCGTTGATGCGCGGTGTGGCTTGTTTGCATCAACGGTTCGTTCCACGTTGTTGCCTTGCGCGCAAACAAGTGCGGTAACACTTGGCTTTTTCAATGTTTTTGCAATGACACACGTGCAACGTGTTGTTATTGCAACGTCAACGCGTTGCTTGCGCGGCATGCATGCGCGTCGTTCAAACGTTCGATGAACAAGCGATTCAACCACGTAAAAAAAGTTTGAAAAAAACACGTCGTTGAACGTGCAAATGGGTCCTTGAACGTGATGTTGATGACAAACATTGCACGTTCAACGGCGCAGTGGCATCGTCTGCGCGGGCATGTTTGAACGCCACAACAAACGTTGCGATGCGAGATCAGCGTAGCTTCACGTGCGTAGCGCGCGACGTGACATGTCGACTCGCACAAATGTTGTTGCGCGTCGTCGATCGCAGGCAACGACGTGCCAAGGATGCATGCCGCCCCCAAGTGCGTGTTAGTAACGCGCTGAACCTTGCATCATTTGGTAGTTGCCCACCGCCAACGACAAGAACAGGATGCCGAGAAACAGTTGCTGGCTTTGAAAACCGTACAGTGCACAAGCACCACCAACGATCATGCTGATCCACAGCCATGTATCGGTTCGGCCACCTCCCATCATGACCAGCGAACGCATGATTCGTCCGCCATCGAGCGGGAACACCGGGATCAAATTCAGCACTGCCCACATCACGCTGGGCCAGACGTAAAACGTGACCAGCGCGAACATGCCGAGGCTGTCGATGTCCGTGCCTTCCAAGACGCCGGGAATCGAATTGAGCGGGTAAGGCATCGCGGCAAACGCCTTGACGTTGTGCCCCATCAGCTTGACCGCGCCGACCAGGACCGCGGCGGACGCAAGTTGCGCCATTGGCCCCGCCAACGCGATCCAGAGTTCGGCGGCAGGACTGAGCCTGGGAGCCGAGAAAGACGAGGCAAAACCGCCGTAATTGTGCGTGGATCGGGGCACGGCAAGCCCACCAAAGTGGTACAAAACCAACGAGGATTCGATGCCATAGTGGCGAAAGGCAAACGCGTGGCCGAGTTCGTGAATCAGGATCGAAACGAGCATGCAGAGAGCCCACAACAGCAGCAATGGAAGGCGGCCCGGGCTGCCTTCCATCCGGTCGAATCCATCCACCAAGTAGAACCCAAACACGACCGCGCCCAGCCAAAACGTCCAAGCGATTCGGATCGGAAATCCGAACAGTTGGAAGTGGACGTCGTAGGGCGATTCTTGGGGTTGTTGCAGCAGCATTGGAATGGCGGACGGTGAAGTCTTTGGGGAGGTTGTGAGGGGAAGATGATCCCATCGCCGCGAGCGATGGAGACGGAGCGTGGCGGATGGTTGGCTTGGTTCAGGGAGGCAAGTTGCACCGGGCCTCGTCCGTCGTCGGACGAGGTCGTTGGTGCACCAAGATCACTTCAAGTTTTCGAGCAAGAATGCCCAGAGATCAGCGTACTCGTCAATCTTCTTACTCGTCGGTGTACCCGCCCCGTGACCGGCGCGTGTTTCGATCCGAATCAATGTGGGGTTATCGCACGACTGAGCTGCTTGCAACGCCGCCGCGAACTTGAAGCTGTGACCGGGCACGACGCGGTCGTCTCGGTCTGCTGTGGTTACCATCGTGGCGGGGTAGCACGTCCCAGGTTTCAAATTGTGCAGCGGGCTGTACGACAACAGGTTGTCGATTTGTGTTTCATCGTCGCTGCTTCCAAACTCGCTGACCCAAGCCCAACCGATCGTGAACTTGTGGTAACGCAGCATGTCCATCACACCCACGGCTGGCAAACACGCACCGAACAAATCAGGACGCTGAGTCATCACGGCACCGATTAGCAAACCGCCGTTGCTGCCACCACGAACGCCTAGTCGTTTGCGGCTGGTGATGCCCATGTCGATCAAGTGTTCCGCGGCGGCGATGAAGTCGTCGAAGACGTTTTGCTTATTTAACTGCATGCCGGCTTCGTGCCATTCGCGACCGTACTCACCACCGCCACGCAGGTTGGCCACGGCGTACACGCCTCCGGCATCCAACCAACCGGCGATGCCAGGCGAATACGATGGGGTCAGGGAAATGTTGAACCCGCCGTAAGCGTACAGCAACGTGCGGTTGCTACCGTCCATCGGCGCGTCTTTGTGACGCGTGATCAAGATCGGCACTTGGGTGCCGTCCTTGCTGGTGCAGAAGACTTGTTCGGTGACGTATTGGCTGACGTCAAAGGCGACTTTGGGCATGATCGCCAGTTCGGACTTGCCCGTCGCCACGTCAACGCGGTGGATGCTCGGTGGCGTAACGTAGTTAGTGAAAGAGAAGAACGTCTCGATGGCATCCTGGCGGCCTCCCAGGCCTCCCACAGAGCCTTTGCCGGGCAGTTCCAGACGTCCCATCGGCGAGCCATCCAGGGCGTAGCGTTCGACTGGGTTGAGTGCGTCGGCCAAGTAGTTGGCGAAGAAGACTCCGCTGAGCAACGAGACATGCTCCAGAACGTGTTCGGTCTGCGGGATGACTTCTTCCCATCCCGCTCGATCGGCGGGTTCATCGACGTTCTCGTCGGTCCGCTTGGCATGTTCGGCCACGTCCAAGCTGATCACACGGCGACGCGGGGCCTCATGGTCGGTCAGGAAGTACAGCGTCGATCCTTCCGAGCCAACGAAGCTGTAGTCCGCGTCAAAGCCCATGATCAGCCCGCGAACGGGCGCGTCTTCGAGCGTCAGGTCTTGGATGAACACCTGCGTTTTCGGTTCGGTGCCCTTCCAGTTGGAAATCACCAGGTAGCGACCATCTTCGGTCACCGAGGCACCAAAACCCCACTTGGGATGATCGGGGCGTTTCATCACCAGCTTGTCTTCGGATTGCGGCGTGCCCAAGTGATGCAAGTACAACATTTGGTTGTCGTTGGTCCCGGTCAGTTCCTCGCCTTCGGCGGGTTCGGCATAACGCGAGTAGTAGAACCCGTCGCCGTCAGGTGTCCACGCAATGCCGCTGAACTTGGACCACTGAATCAAATCGTCGGTGTCTTTGCCGGTTGCCACCTCACGCACTCGCCAAGTTCGCCAATCGCTGCCACCATCGGCGATGGCATAGGCGAGGTACTTGCCGTCTTCGCTGGGCACCCATGACGCGAGCGACATCGTGCCGTCTTCGCTCAGGTTGTTGGGATCCAGCAGCACCTCGCGGTTGGCTTCCCACTGCGATGGTGGCACATCGACGGGGGTGCGATACAGAACGCTTTGATTTTGCAGCCCATCGTTGAAGGTGTAGAAGTACGTGTCGCCTCGTTTGGCGGGAAGGCCGGTTCGTGAGTAGTCCCACAACGCTTCCAATCGGGCACGCATCTTTTCGCGTTGCGGCAAAGACTGCAAGTAACTCTGCGTGACCTTGTTTTGTGCTTCGACCCAAGCGGCGGTTTCGTCGCTTTCAACATCTTCCAGCCAACGATACGGATCCGCCACTTCGCGACCGTGATAATTGTCAACGACCTCGTCACGGCGGGTGGCGGGATACTCTAGCTTCATGCGGGAACTCGACTCGGTGGGTTCTTCCGCCGTGGCGGCGGGTTGGGATAGAGAGCTGATGCAAAGGCCGGCAAGGAACGTCGCCAGCGTCTTTCGAAGGCGGGCGTTGTGTCGGAAAATGGTCATGTTGTCATTCTCGTCGTGCTTCGTGGAATGCGGCGGTAGCAAAACAATTGCCGAAACGACTCAAGGCGTTTCGGCGGGCGGGGATGTTTCGTTGGCTGGAATCAGCGGACTTGGTTCGGACGCTTCGTCGATGGATTCACCGATGGGCAGTTCCACCAGTTGCCGGCGTCGATCGATCTCGTCTTCGTCCAAACCGGATTGGCGAAGTTCTTCCAGCAAGAACTCTTCGGCCATCGCGATCGCGGACGGTGTGCGACTGACTCGAACTTTGATGCCACTGGCGTCACCGGGAGCAGCCTCGACCGCGGCCAGCA
>NZ_JBICHO010000304.1:0-16987 GCF_043100905.1 Rhodopirellula sp. JB055
CAGTGCCACCGCGAATCCAACAGCGAGAAAAACGTTCCGAATCGTGTTGGAAATCAATCGTTCGGCGAGTTGGGAAAGCCGAATTTTCCGATCCAAGAGCCAGTTCACAGCTCCGGACAAGACCTTGGAGATCAAGTACGCGGCAACCAAGATCAAAATGAACTTGACGATATTCCATGCCCAACGCTGCCCACCTTCTTTGGAAACAAACCAACCGGCCACAGTCGACCAAGCGGCTTCGGCATCGGTCGTATCGAACTCCACACCGGACACGGCCACGATGTACTTGCGATAGTTTTCGACCTCCCCACCTTTGGCTTCCCATGAATCCAGAACGATTTTCAGCCGATCACTCAGAGAGGTGCGTTCATCCTGCAGGACCGTGATGCCTTCGAGCAAATTCGTTTTCAGCTTGGCAGCCGTATTCGTGGATCCCTTGCCAGTGCTGACGGAAGCAGCAGTGGGTGGCTCCGTTCCCGATGCAGCCTCGGTCGAGTCCTCGCTCTCTTCGCCTTCGGGAGAAACGGGCTTTTGCGAAGCGTCAATGCCATCCACGCCGGTGCTTTCGCGAGCCGCCTTCGTGACCGTTTGCACGGCCTTCTCCGCGACCTTGTCACCTAGTTTTTTGACCTGCTCTGCCTCCGCCAGTGACCTGCTGGCTTCCGCTTCACTTCCGGCGGCCAGCGCGTCACTGGTTTTTCTCACGCCGAGTTTGGCGACCGCGATCTGACGTGCTTTCGCCTTGAGCAATTCAAACCAAGCGTCGGCTTCAACGGCCAACTCGTCCTTCGTCAATGGCTTGACCATCACCCGAAGGCTATCCATCGGGACGTCGGGATCCCCCGTGGTAAGAGGAGCCGGTTTGGGCTTGTCCGATTCCTGCGCAAAGACTGGCAGACCGCTGACACGAAGGGTAAAGAAAGCGAAAATCCCAAACGCAATAACCAAGTGCGTTCGAAAGAGATTGCGATGGGGTGCCTGAAACATGAGACATGGCTCCTCAGGAAGTAACGAAGACGATCGAACGATTTTAGGGGAGAACACAAATACCCTAACGCTGTCGCGCTGGTTCATGAAGAGTGCCCCAAATGGTTATCGGATTGGCGAGCCAATGATTGCCTTCCGTTCCATGAACATTCAAACGTAGTGGATGAGGCGACGAGTCCGTGGATTCGGCGTCAGTCCAGGACTCGTCGCCTCGTCCACTACGCTGTGTATGCGCCGTGACAGAACACCAGCCTTGCAATCTCGCCTCACAACCCGACAATGCCGAGCCTTGTTTGCTTGAGAGACATTTCATCCAGAAAATCAAGGACCAGACGCATGGTGGCACAGCAGCACTTTCTTCATGAATCCATCTGGTCAATCCTGGCGATCGGGTTGGCGATGTCAGCCTCCACCGCAATGGCCTGCACTCGCATTCTGTGGAATACCAATGGCGTCCCGACCGTGGCGGGGCGGACAATGGACTGGGCGGAATCAACAGAACCCAGGCTGCACGTCTTCCCGAGAGGCATGCACCGAAACGGAGGTCGAGTCGGACCGCTTGATATCGGTGACAAGAATCCACTCACCTGGACATCTCGCTATGGATCGGTCGTCGTTTCCGCATACGGCCTGGCATCGGTCGACGGCTTGAACGAAAAGGGATTCGCCATGCACTTGCTGTTCCTAACCGCCACCGACTATGGGCCGCGAAATCCGGAAAAGGCTGGCCTGCAGGCGGGCCTTTGGGGCCAGTACTTGCTCGACAATTCTGCCACGGTCGAAGAAGCTCTGGAGAGAATGAAAGATGTTCAGCCAATCATGGTCGAGCACGCAGGATTCAAGTCATCGCTTCACTTGGCAATCGAAGATGCATCGGGAGATTCTGCGATCATCGAATACGTCGATGGCCAGCCAAAAATCTATCATGGATCCGAACATCAAGTGGTGACCAATGATCCGCCCTATGATGAACAACTTCTCGAGCTAGAGAAGTGGGATTTCGCGAACGCGACACGCCAAACTCCGCTACCCGGGAACGTCAATCCAATTGATCGCTTTGTGCGAGCCAACTATTTCTTGAAGACTCTTCGCAAACCCGAAGGAGAACGAGAAGCGATTGCCACGACATTGTCTCTCGCCCGAAACGCGTCGGTGCCGTTCAACGCGCCCTACAAGACGCCTGGAACGATCTACGACACCGAATACCGCACCGTCGCGAACCTGGATTCCCGACGCTTCTTCTTTGAGCTGACAACCAGTCCTAATGTGATCTGGGTGAACCTGGAGGACTTAGAACTTTCTTCAGGATCTCCTGTTCTGATGCTCGACCCAGATGACATTCATCTGTCAGGCAATGTGAACAAAGAATTCACACCCGTGGCGGCCCCCCCGTTCTAAGCAACGCGTGAATAACAAGTGAAGATGTTAGCGGTGTGGCGCAAGCCGCTCGGTGAGGGACCGGAGGGCTCGCGCCCTTCCGCTGCGTCGCTTATTGTTCACGCGTTGCTAAGCAGGTCGGCAGGAATGATCGGGTAGAACCTCACGTAGGCGAGTCTCTCTGAGACTCGCAAATGACAGCGTCTCGGAGAGACGCCTCTACGTGATCAAGCCCAAGGACTCCCGCTCACGTGCTTAAGCAGGCACGCGGGAAAGCTTTTTCCCCAGCAAGGTCTCACAAGCAGATCAACTCTTCCTGTCGATGGCTCACGGGGATGTCCAAGTTGCGAAGTCGTGAAAGGATTTCACCGCAGAGCTCTCGATAGCGAGCGGCAAACTGGCGGCCGTACTTGGCATCACAGTTCGCTTGCGGGTTGCTCAGCTCGCGTGGATCGACCGCCCGGGCCAATTGAGCCGCGTTGGGAATGACGGACTCAAACGGCGTGGGCAATTTATCATACGGCTCCGCCACCATCGCACGGTGCAGCGGTGTTTGCTGGCGATACAACGTCCACAATGTCCCCAAAGTGTCAACGCGAAAACGCTTGAGTCGATCGACCAAATTCGCTGAGCCACGCACCGACAACTGGTCCGGGACCGATGGGATCACACAGCCATCCGCGATTCGCAAGAACATTTTGACTTGCATCGCAATGCTGGGCGGACAATCGACAATCACGAAGTCATACAGCTCGTTGAGCCACTTCTTCGCACCCGGCATTTGTTTCTTGATCTGGGTAAACAACTCTCGCTCGGTCTGGAACAATCCCGAGCGACGCTTGGATCGAAACGCATTGTTATAGAAGTCGTCGATGCGGAACGAACAGGGAATGACGTCCAAGTAGTCATGGACCGTCGCGACATTGGATGTTTCATTCGCAATGAAGGATCTCAAGTCGTCGACTTCGAAGTCTGGATCGCACATCTCCAGAAACACATCGTGCAACGTGCGTTTGCGGTTCTCGCACTGAAGCATTCTCTTTTCGCCCAACAGCAATTCCCCCGCCATGCTCTGGTGGTCCGCATCGATCACCAAAGTCTTGTACCCTTCCTCTGCCAATGTTTCCGCAATGGCAACCGTCGAAGCGGTCTTTCCAACTCCACCTTTGAGATTGATCATCAAAAGAACAGGCATGGGCTTTTCTGTGGTTTCAAGGGTAGGGAATGGTCTTAGCGAACACCGCCCCCGAGAGGGTGCAAGTGACCACTCAACACTTCACCACAAACTCACAAACGCTCAAATCACGCATCCCAAAATCATGTGATTTCACGTCCGGCGTCGGTAATCCTGCTCCAGTCCGCCCAGCCCTCGTCGTGGGATTATCCCGCACCACCATTGCGACCGTCCGGTCACGCGTCGTAGATCTGTCGCAATTGGTCGGGTGACGCACCGTTTGAAAACGCTCGTTGGATCCGCCAATTCAGCAGCGTTTGACGCACGACGCCGCGTTTCAGCCAACGTCGAGCATCGACGTGCAACGGCCCCGGCAGCAACGTCGCCGAGTGATGCTTTCGCAGGCTCGCCGACAGCATCACGTCTTCCATCAACGCCACTCGCTCGAACCCGCCCACGCGATCATACAACGCGCGATGCACGAAGATCGCTTGGTCGCCGAACAAGTTCGACCGCCCTCGTCCCCGCCATGCATTGCCCCATTCGAGCAAGCGGTAACGCCACGCTGGATGATCGATCCGCTGGTGGAAGCCGCCCCAAGCCGGCCAATTCGCATGTTCGATTTGCGTCCACCAATCCGAAGGCAGTCGATTGTCAGCGTGCAAGAACAACAGCATCTGCCCCGTCGCTGCATCGGCTCCATCTGCCAGTTGCACACCGCGTCCTGGAGGCGACTGAATGGCGCGAACAAGATTGTCATGCATCGCTTCCACGATTGCCACGGTTTTGTCTTGGCTACCTCCGTCAGAGACAATCACCTCCGCGACACCGTGCCTCGAATCGTCAGACAAAACCGATGTGATACAGGGCTCGATGTTGTCCGCTTCGTTCCACGTGGGGACAACGACGCTGACCTTCATCAAACCGTCTGAACGTAACGCAGTCGTGAATACGCCAGCGGTCCAATGATCAACAACGGAATCCAAGCGGCGATCCCTGGAGTCACCAAGTTAGTGCTGCCACCCAGTGTGCTGGCGATGGTTTTCAAAGCAAAGAAACCAATGATCAGGCCGACGGCGGATCCGATCAAAACAAACAGCTTGCGGCCTCGCCGATTGACGACCATTGGCAACACCAACAGGATCAACGCGAAATCCAGTGGGGCTCTTACGATTCGTTCGTGCGTGGTGGTTCGCAACGCTTTGCTGGTGTGCACGGACGGGTTGCGAACTCGACCGGCGAGTTCCATCACGGATGCCAAGCGTGTCGCGGTGTCTTGCGTTTGCAACATGTTGGGGTGAATGCTGGTCACGACGAAGCACTCGGTTGCTTGCAACCACGGCTGATCGGCGGGAGTCAAAATCACCAAATTTTCGCGAGACTGCAGACCAACCGACGGCACTTCACGCAGGTCCTCGGGGCGACGCACGCCACGCAGCAGGTATCCGGTGAACTCGGGCATCGCCGTTCGATCCGCCAGGTCCGTCCAACTGGTGCGTTTGTCTTCTGCGTTGGAGGCGATTATGTGCGACGCCAACTGGGCGGACGCTGCTCCAGTCGGTCCGCTTTCGGCGACACGATCCGGGGAGGCCCCCGCGTCTGGCAACCCTTGGTCGGCGCGCCATTCTGCCATCGCTTGCGGGTCCCACCAGATCGCTTCACGGGCCAGCAGGACATCGTCGAAACCGGCGTAGTCGCTGTACAGCCGGAAGTTGGGTCGCGTGATGACTCGCCCAAGCGTTCGCAGCTTGTCGCCTTCGATCAAGATCCCGGACGATTGGTCGTAGGTCGGCATGACAGCCTGCTCGACATCGCCGGACAGGTTCTTCGCTTTCATCGTCAACGAATCGCGAAAGCGGGGAATCACCCACTCCCGATTCGCTAGCTGGATGGACACAATCGCCAAGGAAGCGATCACCATCGGTCGCAGAATTCGGCCGTGGGAAACTCCGGCGGACAAGGTGGCAGTCAGCTCTCCGGTTCGACGCAGCCAGCCGGCCGTGAACAGGAACGCCATCAAGGTGATGATCGTCCCAGTCATATCAAACATCAGCAGCAAATACGGCCCGTAGAAACGAGCCAACACCAACGGCAAAGGCTCGCCATCCTTGGACTGCGCGATCAGTTCGTCCATTGCCGTGAAAGCGTGAAACACAATGAAGATGCCCGCCAACGACAGAAAACACACGCACACCGTGCGAATGAAGAGAATCAGAATGTAGCGATCAATCTGTGTCACGATGCGGCGGGCAAGTTCAGTGAGGCGAACCGGGTCCGTGAAGCGAACCGGGATTTTGAGAGCAGGGTCTCGAAAGGTTGGGTGAACATGGAAAATCGGATTTCTCCTCTCCCACCTCACCATCGCATCCAACCCGCCGACGCCTCAAGATCAATCGCCAACCCACCAACCTGAAGCACGGTGGTCTCCACCGTGAATTTGCGCTCGGCTCGCTGGGGGCCCCAGCGAGCTACATGGTTCGGTAACTTCAGTGAAAACTGAGTTGACTTAATCAGTCGACCAGCTGAGCACCGGGTGGCAAGGGATCGGCGTGAATGATCACGTCGCCTTGCGAGTCCACACGATTCGATCGGTAGGCACGGGGTCCAAAGGAATCACCTTGAATCGTACCGCCGTACGCATCGGCGGGGTAACCACTTCCGGGAACGATCGTTTCACCGTACCCGATGGTTCCGCTTCCCAAGTACGGGTCCACCGAGCCTTCATAGTAACCTGGCATGCTGGAACTGTACTCACCACCACATCCGTCCCCCACATAAGCTTGCGGTGCAGGGCATGTGTTGCAGGTCCCCGTCGACGCATAAGGAGCGTAGGCAGGTGCCGGTGCGTAAACGGGTTGTTGAGGAACGACCGGCGGCGGCGCAACGGCGGGTCCACGGTTGAACAAACCACAGGATCCGGTGTTGCAACCACCAGCAGCAGGCGGTGGCGGAGGAGCCAACGGGTTGACGGCGCGACCAATGGCACCGACGCGATTGCAAAGACCACAGCTTGCGCCACGGCCGAAAAAGAAGTTTCTCATTCCTGAGCAGCCGGTCGAGGTAACCGTGACCGTCACGAGCGTCAGGAGCGTTAGAGTTCGGATTGTCATCAGAGTTTCCTTGACTGGCAAAGCAGGCGGATCGGGCAAGGTAACCCCAACGGGAAAACCGAGCCTAAACGTTGGCCTTGGCATCAAGACCACTCAAAAGTAGGACGCTCTGAGCGTTGTGCAAACGCAACACGCTAATTTTGGGCAACAATTTGTTGACAAAACGCCACATCCCACCTTCAGGAGGGCCGTGGTAGCCTGGATGCCCCGCACGATTCATACGACCCGTTTGATTGTTCGCATGATGCAGCCCCCTCACTCACTCGCCCCAAAGTCGCTGATGTCGCTCTTCATCATCAGCCGATCATCCGGTTTCCCGATTCGCCACCTCAACAGGCGTGTCTCGCTTCGGCGCACGATCACGCCGTGGGTGCTCTGCGCCGCCGCGAGCTGTTGTCTTGCAATCCAAGCGGGAATTGCCAGCGCGGGGCACCCCATCCCATTTGATTCCGCTGTCTTCTCTCAACCGCTGTCGCTGTCGTCCGCCAACGACTGGACGACCACCGAAACCAACGCCGCCAAGGAATTCGCGGAACGCGACCGAGCGGAAGCAGCCGAAATTCAAGCGGGGAATGAATTGCTCGCGGACGAGTCACTGACATCCGCGTACTCAGTCTCCAATCACTCGCCTTCCATCTCACCCGCGTCGATTACTCCCGGCAGGGTCTCGTCGGGATCGTTCCTGATTCCTTCACCATCCAGTCTGCAACGAGATCTGGCCAGTGATCGTTATTGGTTGATCAGCACGCGGCATATCACCAGCACCGCCTGCCGAGCCAACCTGCAGAACCCTCGCTTCCATATTTCGCGTTTGAATCGCTGCGGGCAAAAGACACCTTCCAGTCTGGATGAATACATCGCCACATTTGATCCCAGTCGGCCGCGTGTGATTTACGTGCACGGCAACCGACGCTCCGCTCCGTTGGCGATTCAACGAGGCATGGAGGTAGCTCGCCAATTGGAACGCAACCGCTGCGAACCGACTCCCATGGATTTTGTGATTTGGAGTTGGCAGAGTGATCGCGAAACGTTTGCCATCACCGACGCACGTATCAAGGCCGAACGCACCGACGCTCAAGGTTTGTACTTGGCTTGGTTGCTGCATCGTCACGTGGAAGCCGCCCAGCCCACGGCGCTGATTGGATTCAGCTTCGGCGGACGAATCGTGACGGGCAGCCTGCATGCGTTGGCCGGCGGGTCGATCGGCCGTCGACGTTTGAGCGAGCCGCCTGTGATGGCCGCAAACCTGGACGTTGGGTTGTTGGCACCTGCCATCCAAAGCGATTGGTTGATGCCCCATGGCTACCATCGCCTCGCGACTCAGAATATGAATCGCTTGGTGCTGTTGTACAACCAACGCGACGCGATCCTTAAGAATTACTGGTTGCTGACGCGAATTCGTGGCACGCGAGCACTTGGTTACACCGGTCCCACGCGATTCGCGCCGCGCTACGATGGGTCACCATTGCCCGTCCGTTCGCGAGATTGTTCGCCGACGGTCGGCAAGGCCCACTCGGAAGAGGAGTACTACAAACGATCGTGCTATGCCGGTCGCGAAATGGCCAGTCTGCTGAGCAGCAGTCTGCAAATCGACTGAGCAACGCCCTGCCAACGGCCGCCGTGATGGACGGCGTAACGATTCTCCATTTCGGTGAATGAAGGATGCTTCCATCAGCCGGCATGCGTTAGCGTCCGATTCGTCGCAACAACCGAAGTCTCGCGTCCATTGGCTGACTGCCCAACTCCCCGCAAGCCGAACAGTTTGACTGAACCGATGAGTTTGCCTGTTGGTTGCGACATGCGAAAGTGAGAGCGTGTTGTACCGGCCCGATCGATCCTGACGATCCGATGGTTGTCGCGACGGATTCGCGACGCTTTGCCCGTTCGGTTTCGCAGGATGCAGTGCCGCCAGTCATATGAAACTCACTTCACTTCACACGTCGGTTCCCGTTTTGTTGGCTGTGATGTTGGCGAGTTGTGCCAGCGTGGAATGCCAAGCCGATTGGCCGTTTCCGTTGTTTCGTCCCGACGGAGCCCAACGGATCGATGTGATCGGTCCCGTCGGCAGTCGCTTGCCGGAATCGTACCGACGTCAATACAACCGCCCGACCTATCTCGGGGGCAAAACCGCGGCGATCATCGCCCCGTCCAGCCAAGAAGCTCGGGCATGGCAGCGGGCAGAGGAATTGGGGCTGTATGACGACAACGGCATCAAGGGCGCGCTGCACGGGAAGCACTGCCCGCCCAAACGCGTCGAACAACATTACTTCTATCCAAAACCCTGGGAAGTCCTGACGGTTGGCCCACGTCGCTCAGTCGCCGCCAACCCCAACGATGCCGATCGGTACCAAGAACCAGTGTTGTTGAATGAAGTCGCAGAAGAATTGGAAAAGGCGGAAACGCTGCACCGCCCTTCGCCGGACGACTTGGAACCGATCACGCCGGAACTTCCAGAACCCGTGCAAGACCCCGCCGCCGACGCATTGGACCTGAACGATCAATCAGCGATTCCCGCCTTCCGTGACCCCGTCGTGGTGGCTCCAGTCAGCGGAATGATTCACCGCAAAGCCGGTGGTTAGGAATGAGCGGTCGAAACCGCGCAGGCCGTTCGCCGGGACTGTTTCATCCCAACGGTGTTCATCCCAGCAGGGATGTCGGATGATAGCCGTCAGCAAGCGATAGCGCCGCCGACGGACATGCAAACCCGACGTCGCCAACCAACTGCGGAGCGGTGACGTTCGATTGACAGTTTGCGGAACTTCACTGTGGCATCGGCTTCCACCCGGTGTTGTATCCTTCCCAGGCCAGGAAGCTGATGACGTTTTTCTGGGGATTTCTCACGTCCGCGTTGCTTGACCGCGACCGCACTCGCCATTAACCTGTTGCAAAGCGGGGATATCCCCCGCTCCCGCCTGCCACACCCCACACGGCTACCGAATCGATCCATCCCCGGGATTGATTCGGATCGGCGATGATTTTTCGTCCCCATGCAGTTGCTTGGAAGGAAATCGTCGTGACAGATCTTTCGTTGATCACGTTGTCCATTCGGTCACCGCGATCCCCATTTCCCCACTTAGCCGTTGTGGGACTTTTCTTTTTCTCTGCCCTCGGCGCCCCACCGAGCTCGGCAGAGGACGAGTCCTCCCCAGCCAAAGAACTCTCTTCGGCTGCGGGTCTGCGCTCGGGCAACGTCAGCTACCAACGTGATGTTCTGCCGGTCCTGCAATCGAACTGCTTCGGATGCCATCAAGGTGCCAAGCAACTCGGCGAATACGTCATGACTGAGTTCGACGCGATGCTTCGCGGTGGCGAAAGCGGCGATGC
This sequence comes from Rhodopirellula sp. JB055, assembly GCF_043100905.1. NCBI lineage: Bacteria > Pseudomonadati > Planctomycetota > Planctomycetia > Pirellulales > Pirellulaceae > Rhodopirellula > Rhodopirellula sp. JB055. Next base: position 9,973 of record NZ_JBICHO010000304.1, read on the forward strand.
AGCGATCGTTCCTGGCGATGCCGAGTCGAGCAACCTGGTTTCGCTGATCACGCCTCACGACGGCGTTGCAGAAATGCCCCAACCGCCTCGCAAACCGTTGCACGAAACCGAAGTCGCCACAATTCGGCGATGGATCGATCAAGGCGCAACGAACGACTCGCCGCCAACCACCGGACCGCGATTCGACGCGGACGATCCGCCGATCTACGCGGGTCCGCCGACCTTGCCATCCATCGACCTCTCACCCGACGAAACCTCCCTCGCCGTCGCGGGCTACCACGAGATCTGCCTGGTCGATCCCAAAACAGGCGAGATGCAGGCACGGTTGGTTGGCATGTCGCCTCGCATCAACTCGGTTCGATTCTCACCGGACGGTTCACGCATCGCTGCCGCTGGTGGCACGCCCGGTGAACTGGGTGAACTCCAAATTTGGAACACGTCCACCGGCGAACTGGAACTGTCGCGTCTGATCACCTACGACACCATCACCGGTTTGTCTTGGTCGCCCGACGGAACCCAAATCGCCATCGGAGCCAACGACAACACCGTCCGCGCTCTCGATGCCTCCACCGGCGAACAAGTCCTCTTCCAAGGTGCCCACGAAGATTGGATTCGCGACACGGTGTTCACGCCCGATGGAAAACACTTGGTTTCCGTCGCTCGCGACATGACGTGCAAATTGACGGAAGTCGAAACCGAACGCTTCATCGACAACGTGACGTCGATCACTCCCGGGGCACTGTCCGGCGGTCTGTCCAGCGTTGCCATGCACCCGACTCGTGATGAGATCGTGGTCGGCGGTGCCGACGGCGTGACCAAGGTCTACCGCGTCTTCCGACAAACGAAACGCCAAATCGGCGACGATGCAAATTTGGTTCGCAACCTGCCGCGGCTTAACGGTCGCATCCGCCAAGTCGTGGTGAACTCCACCGGAACGCACCTGGCTGCCGTTGCCACGATCGACGGTCACTCCGAACTGCGAGTTTGGAAGTACGACTTCACCGGGGAACTGACTGACGAACTGAAAGCCATCCTGGGCAAACGGGTCGCCAATCGCTCGGCCGAAGAAAAGAAGAAGGTCGACGAATCGGTCAACGAGACAACCACGCAAACGCTCCACTTCGAATTGCCCGCCGCGGCCTACGCGATGGAGTTGACCGAAGAAGGAAGCGTGTTTGTTGCCGCCAACGACGGGCAAATCCGCCACCTCGATCCAACCGGCAAACTGATCCACACATTCCAGGCTGTGCCGCAAAGCGTTCCGGCACCCGACACGCCACACGTGGCTTCCGCGTTGGAATTGAACTTCGAAAACGAAGGCGCGACCGAGGACCAGCCCACCGAAACGACGATCAATCCGTCGGAAGTGGTCGAGTTGTCCGTCGTCCCAAATTCCATCGAACTGACGTCGCCGTACGACTACGTGCAACTGGTCGCAATTGGAACCCTCGCCGATGGATCGACCGTCGACGTCACGCGTCAAATCACAATCAGCCAATCCAAAGATTTCGCGGCATCGCCCAGCGGGCTGATTCGCCCGCAACACAACACGACCGACGAAGTCACGATCAAGCTCGGATCGCACCAGCACACGTTGCCGATCGAGATCACCGGGCAATCCGAATTGGACGTCGACTTCATTCGTGACGTCAATCCAGTCCTGTCGCGGTTGGGTTGCAACCAAGGCACCTGCCACGGCGCCCAAAAGGGGAAGAACGGATTCCGGTTGTCGCTTCGCGGTTACGATCCGATCTTCGACATCCGCGCCCTGACGGATGACTTGGCCGCGCGACGCATCAATCCATCGGCCCCGGATGACTCCATGATGCTTCGCAAACCGCTGGGCATCACGCCTCACGAAGGCGGCACATTGATGCAAAAGGGCGATCCCTATCACGCGGTGCTGCATCGCTGGATCGCCGACGGGGCCAAACTCGACCTGGAAACTCCTCGTGTCGCATCGCTGGAAGTTTTCCCAAACACCCCCGTCGTTCAATCCACCGAAGCTCGCCAACAAGTCCGGATTGTCGCGACCTATACCAACGGCGAATCACGTGACGTCACGCAAGAAGCATTCGTCAGCTCTGGCAACACGGAAGTCGCCACCGCCGAAGCGGGCGGAATGCTCCATGCCGTTCGTCGCGGAGAAGCTCCCGTGCTGGCTCGATTCGAAGGAGCCTACGCCGCAACGACGCTGACCGTGATGGGCGATCGCACGGGATACGAACAAGCCGACGTGGAAACCTGGGGCCGTATCGACGAATTGGTCTCGCAAAAATGGGAACGCATGAAAATCGTCCCCAGCGAACTCGCGGACGACGCCACGTTCCTTCGGCGAGTGCACCTGGACCTGACTGGGTTGCCTCCCACCAGCCAAACCGTCCGCGAATTCTTAGCGGATGAAACACCCAGCCAACTCAAACGCCAAGCCATCATTGATCGTTTGATCGGCAATGAGGACTTCGTCGAATACTGGACGAACAAGTGGGCGGATCTGTTGCAAGTCAACCGAAAGTTCCTGGGAGTCGAAGGCACCAAACTCTATCGCGATTGGATTCGCAAAGCGGTCGAGGAAAATCGTCCCTACGACGAATTTGCTTACCAAATCCTGACGGCATCCGGTTCCAACCAAACCAACCCCGCCGCGTCGTATTACAAAGTCCTTCGGACCCCCGAGGACACGATGGAAAACACGACGCACCTGTTCCTCGGCATTCGTTTCAATTGCAACAAGTGCCACGACCATCCATTCGAACGCTGGACCCAAGACCAATACTTCGAACTGGCAGCCTACTTCGCGAAAGTTGATCGGAAAAAGGATCCCAAGTCAGGCAACAAAAGAATTGGCGGCACGGCCGTTGAAGGTGCCACGCCACTGTTTGAGATCATCGCTGACACGGCTGATTCGGAAGTCCAGCACGGCCGCACAGGTGAAAACGTGATGCCCTCGTTCCCTTACGAATTAGCCGGTAAGACGACCGCAAAAACCGACAAACGACAGTCACAGAAGGCTCCACCTGAGCAACAAACACTGGTCTCGCAAACCAACCATCCACCGACGCGGCGGGAACACCTCGCCCGGTGGATGGCCGACCCCGGCAACCCGTACTTCGCCCGTTCCTATGTGAATCGGATCTGGGGATACATGACGGGGGTCGGCTTGATCGAACCCATCGATGACATCCGAGCCGGTAACCCACCGTCCAATCCACCATTGCTGGACTACCTCACCGACGAGTTCATTGGTTCGAATTTCGACACGCGGCACTTGATGCGTCTGATCGTCAGCTCACGGACCTATCAGTTGTCGGTCCAGTCCAATCGATGGAACGAAGACGATCATCTGAATTATTCCCACGCCACGCCGCGACGACTTCCAGCCGAAGTGATCTTCGACGCCGTGCATTCGCTCACGGGTGCAACCAGCCAAATCCCTGGCATGCCGGCCGGCACACGAGCCGCCGCGGCAACGGATTCCGGTGTCGCTTTGAAGGACGGCTTCCTCGCCAATCTCGGTCGGCCCGTTCGCGAAACCGCCTGTGAATGCGAACGTGGAACCGACTTGCAACTGGGCCCGGTGATGGCGCTCATCAGCGGCCCCACGATCGGCACCGCGATCAGCGATCCGAAAAACGAACTCGAAAAAATCGTCGCAGAAAACTCCACCGACGAAGCCGTGACCGAAGAGATCTTCTTGCGAGCACTCGGGCGTTACCCGTCCGACAAGGAACGGGCCGCGTTTGCAACGATTCACGACCAAATTCAACGTGATCATGAAACGCTCGTCCAGCGTTTGGCCGATGCCGAAGCGGCTTGGAAAGAACGTTTGCCCCAATTGGAATCTGCTCGCAAAGAGATGCTGGCAAAACTCGCCGATGACATCGAGGCGCGTCGCGCTGAGATTGCTGAGCAGCGATCCCAAATGGAAGCCGACCGTCAACAGAAGATCGATGCCGCCGCGAAAAAGCTCGCTGAACAAAAATCCCGTTTACCGGAACTGGTCGACGCATTCTTGGCGGGCAAAAAGTCCGACACGGAATGGCATCCGCTGACGCCGACCTCGTTGTCTGCCACCAACCGAGCCACCTTGACCGTCCAACCCGACCGCAGCGTTTTGGCCAGCGGAAAGCAGGGCAAGGGTTCTTACATCGTTGAGTTTGAAACGCACCTGACCGGCATCACGGGCTTCCGTGTCGAAGCGTTGACCGATCCAAGCCTGCCGCAAAACGGACCAGGCCGAGCGGGCAACTTCGTGGTCACCGAGATCACGGTTCGAGCCAGCTCAGATGAACCGGGTTCGGACCTCAAAGCGAAGCCCAAAGACTTACCAGCCGTCAAAATCGCTCGTGCCTCGGCCGACTTCCTGCAGAACGGGTTCAAAATCGAAAGCACCTTCGATGGCAACGCGGGCAATCAAAACGCCTGGGCGGTCTCGGGAGCCAACGGCCACGAACATTGGGCCACGTTCCAATTCGCCGAACCAATCACCTCGGAAGGCAAAACCCGTCTGCGATTTGAATTGGCGCAGAACCACAATGCCAAGGAACACCAACTCGGCCGCTTCCGAATCAGCGTGACCACGGCGGAAGGCGAAATTCCGCTGGGCCTTTCCGAGACCTTTGCCGCCGCGGAACGAACGCCCGCCGAACAACGAGGAGATGGCCTCGCAAAGGCAATCAACGCTTACGTCTCAACGATCAATCCGGAATTGAAAGCGGCTCGCGATGCGTTCAATCAAGCCAAGCGGGCGTTGCCAGAAGACAGCCAGATTGTCGAACTGCAAACACGCCGCAAACGCTTTGAAGCCCAGACACCGATTGATCCGGCACTGGTCCAACTGCGTGCGAACGTTGAACAATCCAAGACCCAACTGGCGAATTCTCGTTTGACCGCGGCAGAAGACCTGGTCTGGGCTCTGGTCAATTCGCCGGCGTTCTTGTTCAACCACTGATTCGCTTTCCACCCAACCATCGAGTCAACCATGTTGTCTTTTAAAGGGCCTCGCGCCAAAGATCTCTGCGACCCTCACTTGGGTGAAACCCGACGTGCGTTTTTGCGAGTCGGCGGCGCATCGCTGTTCGGATTATCGCTTCCGCAAATCTTGCAACTGCAATCGCATCAGGCCAAAGCGGCGGAGGCCAGCGGCAACGCGGACACACATCACAGCGGCGGTCCGGGATGGGGAAAAGCCAAGTCGATCATCATGGTCTACTTGCAAGGCGGCCCGAGCCAATTGGATTTGTGGGACCCGAAAGAAAACGTTCCCGACAACGTCAAAAGTCAATTCAAACCAATCTCAACCAAGATCCCGGGCGTCAGATTCACTGAGAACCTGCCGCGTCTGTCTCAGATCAATGACAAGTTCACGATGATCCGGTCGATGTCGTACACGCCCAATGGCTTGTTCAATCACACCGCGGCAATCTACCAAATGATGACGGGCTACACGACCGACAAGGTCAGCCCCTCCGGACAACTCGAACCTCCATCCCCAAAGGACTTCCCCAACTTCGGCAGCAACATCGTCAAGATGAAGCCCATGGAAGAACCGATGCTTCCATTTGTGATGCTCCCGCGTCCGCTGCAAGAATCCAACGTGGTGGGCAAAGGCGGAACCGCCGGTTTCCTGGGCAAAGCCTACGATCCGTACACGCTGTACCCGCCCGGCGACGACATGGACATGGACAAGATGCAGCGCATCCGAACGGATGACCTGTCGCTTCGGGATGAAGTTTTCGATGTTCGTTTGCAACGCCGTGCGAACTTGCGGCAGGCACTCAACGATCAGATGCCGGTCATCAATGAAGCGGTGGAAAAGTTTCAATTGGACCAAAACTACGATCGAGCCCTGTCATTGATCTTGTCCGGCCGAGCCCGCGACGCGTTTCAGTTGTCGGCCGAAGACGATGTCCTGCGGGACGCCTACGGACGCAACTCATTCGGACAAAGTTGCCTGCTCGCTCGCCGCCTGGTCGAGGCGGGAACGCGGGTTGTCGAGGTGATCTGGCCTAAGGTCGCCAACAGCGACAACCACTCCTGGGACCATCACTCGGGGCTGTCCAAACGAATGAAGGTCCAATCGGCTCCGATGCTGGACAATGGCTTGACGACCTTGATCGAGGATCTGGACCAACGTGGTCTGCTCGAAGAAACCTTGGTCGTCGCCGTGGGCGAATTCGGCCGCAGTCCGCAACGAGGCGTCAGCACGTCGGGCAACAACAATTCCGACGACGGTCGCGATCACTGGCCGTATTGCTACACCGCTGTCGTTGCTGGTGCTGGCATGAAACGCGGCTTCGTGTACGGCAAGAGCGACAAGACCGCGTCCGCCCCCGTCGACAACCCGCTGCATCCGGCCGATTTGCTCGCCACGATCTACCATAGCTTCGGCATCGATCCCGAAACGCTGGTCTACAATCATCTCAATCAACCCCGCGAACTCGTCAAAGGCCACGCCGTCACCGCGCTGATGAGCTGATTGGAACGGCCCAACGCGTCTCCCGTAGCCGGATTCGCCAGAATTCGGACCTCCCCCAGAGCAGAACCGTTGTCCTCCACGGTTTGCGTGCGAGTTCGCCGACGTCGAGACGCTCAGCAACGCGTGAATGAGAAACAATACTTGACGCAGAGACGCAGAGACGCAGAGACGCAGAGACGGGGAGGCGGGGAGGCGGGGAGGCGGGGAGGCGGGGAGGCGGAGAGACGGAGAGACGGAGAGACGCAGAGACGCAGAGACGCAGAGCACCGGACAACTTTCAACACGCAAGCTGAACATCCGACGAATTCGCGTTCCGCTGATTCTCTCGCTCCCTCTCGAGCGATCCCATGCGTCTCTGCGCCCTGGCGTCTTTGCGTCAAGAACTCGTCGCCGATCAGCGATGGACGGAAAGCGTCGTTCACACGCACTGCCACCCTCCGAATTCTTGGCGAATCCGGCTACGGGTTGTTGCCCCATTCTTCGTCGTACAAACGCACGAGGATTTGGTCGTTCAAACGATTGGGCGCAACGTCGCGG
>NZ_JBICHO010000305.1:0-10493 GCF_043100905.1 Rhodopirellula sp. JB055
GTGGGCGGCAGAACATCCCACATCAAACTGAATCGTTCGGTCATCGAGCTGATAAACCAGTGTGCCTTGCTCACCGTTGCCAGTGAACGGTGCCTCATCCCACGCACGTGGCATTGTTTCACGCTGCCAATCACAGACTTCAAGAAAAGCCGGCCAGTCAATGCTCTCCGCCACATCATAGGCAGGGATCGCCCCCATATCCGAGACTTTTTTGACCGGATCAACCTTGAACGTCTGAGCCACTCCGGATGAAACGTTGCCTAGCCAAACGAGGCTTACCAGCCCCCAGGGGGCCAGAACGATAAGATTGGAGAAACGGCGACGAACAGTAGAGAGAATCATCGAAGACGTCTGCGATGGAGGTAATAAACGAGAGACCACGACTCGAAGGCATGACACACCAAGCGTCACGATCCAGTTCTCCGCCCATTCTCATCGCAAGCCAACAGAACAAGAGTGCGATCGATTGCTTGTTCGCCGCAAATCATTCTTGCAATCTCAGTCCTCTTTGATCGACAAGCGATCCAGCAGATATGCCTCGACCGAAGCATGAGGCACGTCGGACCCCTTGTGGAACAGTTCACACTCCACGCCTGCTGCCTCCAATCGCTCCTGCAACTTGATGCCAAAGTTGGACGTGTGCGTCGGGTCACCTTGCTTCTGCCCGATCTTCGGCTCATCGCTGTAGAACATATAAATCGGTGGGTCATCCGACGAGACGTGCTCGATCGGCGAGTACGCTTTGATCCATGGAAGGACTTCTTCTCTCGCCGCCAAAAACCTCGCGAACTGGGCTGGCTTCTTGTCACCCGCTTTCGCGAACCGGCCAAACGCATGCCCGCCATACCAACTGTTGGGAGTCCACTCTTTCATTTGCTTTGGGTCGAGAGTGGTTTGTGGTCGAATCACGGCGGCGCCCATCAACCGAGTCGACTGTCGTGCGATCGGATCCTCGCTCGATGCATCCTTCATGTCATCGTGCAAAGCCAACCACAACGAGGTGCATGCACCAGCCGATCCTCCCACGGCGATCATTCGATCCGGATCAATCCCAAATCGCTTCGAATGATAACGCACAAACTGCAACGCTCGTGCGCAATCCGACATGGGCGCTTTCACAGGTGGGATGACGTTTTCTGCCAGCGCATCCTGGATATACCGATATTGCACCGAAATCACAGTGATTCCCGAGTCCAGCAAATTCGGCAACATCCCCATCAAATTCGCGTCGGTCTGCGATCCACCTCGCCATCCGCCCCCGTGAATGTAAAACACGCACGGCGTGGGCTGATCCGACGTCTGGGTTGGCTTCCAATACATCAGTTGTTGCTTGCGATGGTCCCCGTAAGAGATCCCCGACTCAGTGGGTTCAGGCGAAACCAATTCCTTCGGAGCTTGTGCGGCAGCGAGTCCGGTCAGGCAGATGGCGAGGCAACCTGTCTGAAAAATCATTTGAGCGGCGTGCATTTTCGTTGCGATCAATGGAACAGCTTGGGTGTCGATGTGAATGGTTCGCTGTTGTAACGAAACCGACGATTCATTGCATGGACTTCGGCGAGAACAACTCGCATCACGTGGACGCCTCGCTCACGGCTTGAGCACCGGGGCCAGATAGAGATTGCGGTACGCGACGTTGGTGTGGTCACCCTGCAAGTAGATCGGCCCCGCCTCATCCGGGTTCGTGTGGATCGCACCCGCGGTCGGTCGCGAAATCGGTTGGTTGTCGATCACCTTCTCGCCGTTGAGCACCACGGTCACGTGTCGGTCCACCAGAGTGATGTCGTAGGTTTGCCACTCGCCTCCAGCTCGCCCCGCGTTCTTCAAAGGTGGGATTTCACCGAAGATCGCTCCCACACCTTGGATGCCTTGCATCCGGCTGTCGCGGTCCACCACTTGAGCCTCGTACATGCCTCGCAGGTACACGCCGCTGTTGCGTTGCGTCCCAACCAGAAATTCCAGATGCAACCAAAAGTCCTCAAACGATTCGACGGTCTTCAAATTCGCGTGGTCACCGGTCGCACTGAAATCGATCTTCGGCGTGTTGTTCTGCAGCACGCCATCGACCACCGACCAACCGTTCTTTTTGTCCGGCTCGTGAACGGTCCAACCGCTCAGGTCCTTTCCATTGAACAGGCAAATCGGGTGCCCAAAATGAACCGTAGAAAGATCTGGGCGATCGACAGGCATGGAAGAAATCTTCGTCCCTGAAAAATCCAGGTGTTCCACTTTCCCGTTGGCATGGGTTCTCACCATCTCCCCATCCAACTCACCGTCCACCAACCCCACATTCACACGGGTCGTGCTCACCCGTTTGCCCTTTGCCTTCTTGACCATGTCAAACTTGAGTCGCCCCTCAACAACCTCCACATCGCGGTACGGCCCTGCCGAGCCAACATAGATTCGAAGCGACACAACCGGTTTGCCAGCTTGCTCTTCCACTCTCATCCACGCCGGTTCATCCGAGGACAAGTCCAAAGCCCAATCACCGAGCAAGCCGGGTGGAACCGATTCGCCTTGAACCGCCCCAACAAGAAATGTCGTGAGGGCAAAGAAAACTGTCACGCCTGTCAAACGAGCACCAGAAAGTAGCTTCATCACAATCTTGCAGAGTTAGCGAGAGAGAAACGAGAAAGAGGGAAACCCGACACGCCGCCAAACATCCCACCACCAAGGCGGACACAATGATAAGCCAAACCAGTGGCGGGCACTGCCCGACATAGGCCCCCTCCAACAAACGAGGTCGTGCAGTTTTGAAGTGTTCCCCCCAAACTTCGTTTCGGGAGAGGTGCTCACATGCTGAACCCCGCTCAAACGCGGCCTCCAAGCACTCGAAACCGGCCGCCGAACGGGCTCCAAACGCTGGAGAACGCATTTCAGGAGCCTTTCATAAAACACTTCCCAGCCAATTACTTTCGCGATGATTTCCTCCAAGTCTCGCCCTCCCCTCAACGCTCCTTGCCTATCCTCACACCCGAGCGACGACCAACGCACCTTTTCCGCCTTTCAACGGGGCACAATTACCCTCTAACGCAAAAATCTCAAAAGGAGGGTGCGGATACTTGCACGCTTTCGCAGCAGACCTAGAATCCCGCCCAGCCTGTCAGGTCAACGCGACCGGCACAAATTGCCCCCCCTGAATAGGGCAAGCTGAGTCAAGCGTTTTCTTTCGGGCCAAGGTCATTTCCATCGTCGATCAGGAAGCCATCGACCGGAGCCGACTTTCAGCGTAACTCGCGAATCCGCCGGTGCCTTCGAGAGGAACTCGAAAATGGTTCGGTGTGTTTCGTTGCAAAAGCGTTTCGGCGGTACCACTCATCGAACTTTTCTTGAGCTAGGACACGGATGGCGGAAAACCTGCTGCCTCAGAATGCCTGAGTGCCGCAGCCAATCTGCTTCCCAGCTCGAATGCCGGCATGGTGCCGCAACCGTCGACGCTTCACACGTTGTTTGAGGAAGCTTGGAATGCTGTCACTGTTCTTGGGTCTCACCGTCGCCATGGCGACCAATGGCTCTGTTGCGACCGAGGTCGCCCATGTGTCAAACCAGAAGCCAGACCAGAACTACACTCTCGCCTACAAAAAGTCGGTCGAGGAAGACAAACCCTTGATGGTCGTGGTGGGCGCACCGTGGTGCCCCGCTTGCGAAACGTTGAAGAAAACGACCATTGCCAACATGCAAAACAGTGGGGAATTGGACGGAGTGAGCGTTGCTTTGGTCGACCGCGATGCGGAACCCGAACTGGCCAAAACACTGATGGAAGATGAAAAGATGATCCCTCAGATCATCCTGTACAGCAAAACCTCCGATGGTCGCTGGAGTCGTCGCAAGCTGACCGGGTACCAGCCCGTTCAACCTGTCCGCTCACTGATTAAACGAGTCACCGCCACCTTGGGACGCGGTTGATCCAGACGCCGTTTTGGAATGCCAACCAGGCAACCTCCAAACGATGAAATGAGTCATAAAAAAAGGCACGTGCGAGAATCTCCCGCACGTGCCTTTTTTCGTTTTGATTTTGCCCAAACTGTCCAGACGACTCGGCCCGTCCAGACCACTCGGCGATCTGACTCGCCCAGCGATGCTCCACCAATTTGGCTGATCAGTCTTCCGATTTCCGGTTGAAGAAGCCTTTCTTAGGATCACGCCGACTGATGCCGGCACGATCCATCAGCGAGCTCTTCATGACCTCTTCGATGTAATCATCGTCCGCAGGAGGTGGACCGTACGCGCCCAACAACTGTGGTTCATACTCCAGCGTGTAGTGATGCTTGGCGATCGAGATCTTGCAATTGGGATCTGCCCGCTTGCGCATGATCGCACGACCATCGACCTTGGTTCCGTTGCGACTATTCAAGTCACGGATGAACCAATACCCCTGTTCCAGGGTCATTCGACAATGTTGGCTGGACACGTTCGAGAAGTCCAAACAAATGTCGCAGTGTCGCCGCCGACCGATCAGCAGCTTGTCTTTGATCAGTGGGATTGGGTCGCCGCCGCCCAGAGGCGTCAGTTGACCGAATGCGCCGGCGAATTCTGGGGCGTCTTCAGCACTCATGATGGCGTTGAGTTTCAAAGAGAGGGGGATGATGACTTGAAACACTGCATTGTATTCTCGCTATGCGCGCCGAACCAGTCTTCACGCCCCCCGGCGGGGAAGCTTCGACGACAATCCCAATGCAGACTCTTCCTAATTTGACGGCTGTTCCGATTGAAAGGCTCGCGAAAAAAGGGAGATTCCCAGAAACGTTGCCAGCAACCGTTCCTGCCACGACTCGATCTTCACCGTCCGTCGGAACGTCGATTCTTTCGAACTTCACGCTCCCCCTGGGAGCGTCGAGCGAGGGGAGGGCCGAGCATTGGGCGGTGGATGAGGCAACACGCCCTTTGCTTGGGGAAGGACGCGTTGCCTCGTCCATGACCGTTCGCAACGTCTCCTCGTTTCGCCCGATCGCAAGCCCCGCAGTGCCGGTTGGTTTCAAACGGTGCCGCGGTACAATTCCGCGATGCAATCATCCTCCGAGCATTCCGCTTCCGATCGTTCCGCTGCCTCCGACTCGGGTCCGGCGAGCGTCCCCGATCCCTCTCGGCTGGCTTGGCAAGCAGAGGGGGCTCGTTTCAATGCGTTCGGCAAAGCCCTTCGTCGACGACACGGCGGCCGAATTCAACGGGTGAGCATCGACGCTGGATTCACGTGCCCGAACGTCGACGGAGCTGTCACGACGGGCGGCTGCAACTTCTGCGACAACCGGTCCTTCAGTCCGTCGCGGCGAGTCCGTTTGCAGCGGGTCGCAGATCAACTGGACGAGCAAATCGGCCGAGTTCAAAAACGATACACCGACGTCCGCGGCTTCATCGCCTACTTTCAACCGGCGACCAACACCTACGCCCCCATCGAACAATTGCGTGAGATCTTTGACCTCGCTCTGAATTCAGACGACCGAATTGTTGGACTGGCCGTGGGCACTCGACCCGATTGCGTTCCCGACAGCGTTTTGGATCTGCTTCAAGAACTTGCCGTTGATCACGACGTCTCACTTGAATTCGGTATGCAAACCGTTCACGACGAGTCACTCGAGTGGATGAACCGGGCTCACAACCACGCCGACATGGTCAACGCGATCGACCGAGCCCGAGGTCGTGGATTCGAATGCTGTTCCCATATCATCCTGGGTGTCCCGCGAGAAGATCATGCGATGATGATGGAATCCGCCCGGGAAGTCGGACGATTGGGGTTTGATGCCATCAAACTTCACAACCTGTACAGCGTTCGCGGCACACCGCTGGGCGAAGAAGTCTTGGCCGGCAAAATTCAGATGATGCAGCGTGAGGATTACGTTCGCGCAGTCGTCGACTTCCTGGAACGCATCCCACCCGAAGTGATCGTCGAACGCGTGAGCGGTGATGCGCCTCCAAACTACCTGATCGAACCCAAGTGGTGCGCGGACAAGCAAAACATCCGGCGAGAAATCGAAGCGGAGTTTGAACGCCGCGACTCGCGACAAGGCGATCGCTATGCTCCGCCTGAGGTGCCTCCGATGCAACGGCCTCGACCAGCCGATGCCACACCGGAATCGATTCGCAATCGTATCGACACGCGAGGTCGATTGCCGGTTTTGAAAATGCAGTGACCTGGCTGGACAATCTGCTGGCCGTCGCGATCAGGCCGCCATTTGCGTTTCCGCAGGATGGTTTTGAATCCAATGCGCGACCAGCTCTTCGCATTGCCCCACCCAGCTTTTGACGCGTCGCAGACTCGGTACACCTCGGTGCCCGACCATCTTTTGACCGCGACTGCTGAGCGAGAATCGCTCCAAGTCACGATGCAAAGCAGCGGCCGATTCGCGAGCCAGTGACGCGACGCTGCGACGATGAATCGCGACCAAGATCAACGCGTCGCGCGGCATCATGCCATCAATCGCAACTGACAATCGAACGGCGGCGCGCAAACGTTTGATCGAACGCAGCGCTCGCTCGGGTGACTTGTATTGACGCGAGATCTGCTCCGGGTTGCAGCACGCCAAATCGCCCGCCGTGACCACACCGACTTTCGCGAGCAAACGGCAACGCTTCTCATTGCAGATCTGTAGGTGTTCGATCCGCATCGCAAAAATGCGTTCGCGATGACTGCTTCGAAGCCGCGATGGACGCACGTGCGGTGAAGCGTTCGAAACAACGGATGCCCGAACCGCGGTCGTTGCGATCGCTTCGTCAGCCGTGCGTTGCATCGCCAGCGAGGCTGGAGCAACAGTCAACGGACCAGCGGAGGGCCGGTCACTGGCCGCCGCAGGCAACTGCATCCGCAGCACGACATCGCCAGACGATTCGCCCCCACGATCTAGCGGAGTCGGAGCAACAGGAGACCGACGACGCAGTGGAAAACGTTTCAAAAACTCGAACATAAGAGAAGACTCCTGGGAGGAAGCGATTCGAGAGAATTTCCGATAGCAGAGCCCTCCGTTGGTCTGCCACCCCAGTTCGCCTTCGGCAATCAAACCTTGGTCACCTCAAAATGGGCTCGATCAGCATCCTGCTTTTGGCTGCCCCTCGTTTTCACGGGCTCCAATGCACCTGTCGGAAAGCGTGGACCAATGGAACGAGTTGAGGAAATTCTGAAAGAATGCTCAAGAAAGTTGAGTGGCAGGCCGATTAACTTCCCAGTCGATCCAACTTCCGCGACCCGCAAGGTCATTCTTCGCCAGACGAAGCCCTCCACCATGACACGCCTCACCGAACGAAAACGAAGCGGAGTGCCATTTCTCACCTGTGTTGTGGGAGTCCTTTGTGTGTTTGCAGGAGGCTGTGCCCCACTGCAACTCAGTGCTTTGAAGGTGCCCAGCATGAAACCGCCGAAACTCAGTGAACTCAGTGGCATGACCGCCGGCGGATCCAATTCCGAGTCTCGCTTGGACACGGTGGGCTCTGGAGCGGCACTGTCTTCGGGCACGTTCAACGAAGAGGTCTACCGCAAGGTACGCGAAGCAAAAGCGAATGACTCGATCGTGTTGCAGATCATCGGTGACCGCACTCCCGTACGAGTCCTACCTCTGCCTCCGGCGTCGGGATCCAACCCGCAGGGGCAATCCGTTTTCGTCAGCACACTGCTCAAGCAAACCGGCGTGGACGAGCGTTTCGGTCGGCTCGAGGCTGTGCTGTATCGCCATTCACCCGATTCAGTGGAAGGGCTTCGAATGGAAGTCCAGTTTGCTGACCATGGCGCAGGCGACGTGCGTCCCGAATCCGACTATGCCCTGCGAGCCGGTGACCGATTGGTTGTCCGGGAAGGTCAATTCGGAGGCCTGTCTTCGCTGGTCGACATGGCCCTGCAGCGGTAAACCCAAAGTTTGCAAAACCAACTGTAACCACCCGTTCTGCAAACGACTTACGTCGACAAAAAACAAAATTCGCGGGCCCGACCAGCAGCGAGAGCCGAACCAATCGGGTACAATCAACGTCTGAAGAAGAAGCAAGGGGGCGACTTGGAATCGACCGGATGACAAGAAGCGTATGCCTGCGTGTCGTGGTTGATCAGTTGGCCACGTAAAAAGCTGATCAAAAACTTTTAGTTGCAGAAGAAAACTTTGCACTGGCCGCCTAATTACAGGTAGCCCGGACTGATGGGGATCGCCGATGTCGCCTGAATGTCCGTCACAATGTCGGATCGCGGCCCGTCTTACTCAAGACGCGGGTCGCTAAACAAGATTTGAGTTAGCGGATTCGGGAGCCTGTCAGGTAGCGCCCGATGAAGCGAAAAGGAATCTTCGAGATTCCACAAATAGCTTGACTACACATGTAGACGGCATCGTGGATGCATCGCGGGACGGGAGTTCAATCCTCCCCGCCTCCACTTCAAAAGCCGAGTTGTGAGCAATCGCAACTCGGCTTTTTTCGTTGGCCGGCGGCAAGCAGGATCGGAGTCCAACCAGTCGTGAATACTACGTCGAATCGCGCACGGGACGCACATGATCCTCGAATGGGACGTGACGTCGCCGAAATGTTTCGCCTTCAGCGCACGCCGGGCGGCTGATTCGGTCCATTCGAAAGTGACGAAAATCCTCACGAGCAGGATCCCAGGCCACCAAGTACCACAGCGGCGGCAAGATCAACACGGCTTGCGGTTCCACCTTTCGACTCGTCTCAACACCTTTGGCATCACGGTACTGGAACCGCAGATGCAGTCGCCGAAGGAAAGCGGTCTCGAAAGCCGGCAGCAGCGTGGGAGCCATCTTCCCCATGTCCGAGATGTTCACCCGTGGCGAAAGTTCCCCGACGTACAGGCACTTCAACAGTCGGCGCAAATCGCGAATCTTGTCCCGCGGCAGAGCCTTCTCAATCTTCGCGAGCCCAGCGTCCGCGAGTTCCAGAAACGGAATGCCCCCAGTCGCACGCATCGCCGAAACGCTGATGATCAAAGCAAAGACCTCCGAGACGGATAGCCTCGCTGTGGTCAAAACCGATTGCGGATCGAGCTGCAGGCCGCCCCCGCGTCCAGGTTCCGAATGAATGACAAAGCCTTGTTCACGCAGAGCCCCAATGTCACGCAATACCGTCCGCCGGGACGCACCCACCTCCGTCGCCAGCTCAGCGATTGTCATGGTCCCATTGCGGCGAAGGAGCCGCACAACCGCGTCTTGTCGGGAGCGAGAACTCAATTCACAAACCACTTTGAATGGTGACACGTTTTGGCACCCTTTTGTTCTACGCTACGCGTGCTCGTGTTCGCAAGCAGGTTCCGAAGTTGCGACACACATCGAAATGACCGCTCCATAACAACTAGGTATCAGAATGACTATCTCGACCGCATTTCCCAAACCCACTTTGATTTCAGTCAATGGTGTGGACCTCGAAGTCTTCCAGGCAGGTCAAGAAAATGCAGGGAACCCGATCGTGCTTTGTCACGGTTGGCCGGAACATGCGTTCTCGTGGCGTCATCAAATCCCCGCACTTGCCGCAGCGGGATACCACGTCATCGTCCCCAACCAACGCGGCTATGGAAACTCGTCCCGCCCCACCGACGTCACCGACTATGACCTCGAGCATCTGGCCGGTGATCTGGTCTCCCTTCTCGATCACTTCGGATACGAGGATGCGACCTTTCTCGGTCACGACTGGGGCGCGATGGTGGTTTGGGGGCTGACTCTGTTGCACCCAGAACGAGTCAACCGAGTGATCAACCTTGCGTTGCCGTACCAGGAACGTGGAGAGAGGCCCTGGATTGAAGTGATGGAAGAATATCTTGGTAGCGACAACTACTTTGTTCACTTCAACCGACAACCGGGCGTGGCAGATGCAGTCCTGGAGGAGAACACGTCCACGTTTCTTCGCAATTTGTTCCGCAAGAACGTGCCGTCCGCTCCACCCGAACCGGGCATGATGATGATCAACCTGGCCAAAGCGGCATCGACACGGGGCGAGCCCTTGATGAGTGACGATGAACTGGCTGTGTTCATCAACGCCTTCGAATCGACCGGCTTCACCAGCAGCATCCACTGGTATCGAAACCTCGACCGCAATTGGCGTTTGCTGGCCGACGTCGACCCAATCATCAAGCAGCCCACCCTGATGATTTACGGAGACCGAGACATCATCCCCAAGTTTGAAAGACTGACCGAATACGTCCCCAACGCCGACGTGATCAACCTGGACTGCGGCCACTGGATCCAGCAAGAACAACCAGAGCAAACCAATCAAGCCATCTTGTATTGGCTAACACGGCAACACGGCCCCCCCGCAAGTTCGTAGAAGCGACGAGATGAAACCGAACCAACCAGAAAGGGCGAGACACGCATGCAGGTGTCATCAAACGTGCAAGCCGTCCGGCGTTCGGCTGGGGCTCTCTCTACACGGCGCACCTCTCCCGAAACGAAGTTTTGGAAGAGGTCGAGCGACGCCGTTCAGGCGTACGCGAGGGCGCGGGCCCGAGCCAAAAAACACCGGGAAACCCCACAGCGGCATAAACTCGAACCGCCTTTCTCGTCGGGTGTCGTATCAGGGGTGTT
>NZ_JBICHO010000306.1:0-5212 GCF_043100905.1 Rhodopirellula sp. JB055
ATCACCGCTGATGACTTGCCCAGAGGAATCTCCCAGGGCAATCTGGATCGATTCGGTGATCTCCAACTCACTGCCAAGCGTGATCGCGGTCAGACCATCGGCGAACGTGATGCTGTCGATTTCGGTGGCGGTCGGATCACCGGCGACGGTGTCGGCGCTGACGGCCGCGTTGGTGTTTGAGGCTTGGATGGCTTCTCGAAGACTGATCATCCCATCCTCGGCGACGACGTCCATCGCCGTGTCGACGACGTAGGCAGCCAAGACCCGGCGTTCTTCCAACTTCTCGCCGATCAGTCGGTTCAGTGTCCTGCGTCGGCCGTTCGCCCTGCGTGACTTCGTGGTTCGAAATTTCGCCGATTGATTTCGGTTCGTACTTTGGTCACTTCTTTCGTTTGGTTGATTTTCGAGCAGGAAGGCAGAACGGAAACCGAACATAAAGTTCTCCAATGAGTCAGAAACAGATGAGGCAAGATGTCGAGAACCACCTAAATCACGCAATCCCCCGCGTTTGACCGCACCGGGTACATAAAAAAAGCGATGGCCACCCGAGTTAGGGATGATCACCGCTGAACAAAGCAACAGACATACCGCTCATGCAATTGGGATCGGTTGTGACGCCGGTTCGTCGAGGCGGCTTCTCACGCCCTCGGCAAAGTCAGCGTGAACTTTGGCAAACTGAGCCAACATCTTTTCGCGAATGTTCTCCGGACTGTCCACCATCGAGTTCGAAATCGCGGTGCAAAGGCGTTCGCGGGCACCTTCATCGAGCACCTTGTTCCAGAACATCTGTGGTTGACCGTAGTAGTCTTTGTCATCGCACGGGAACTCGTCATAGCGATCGCCGTCACCGTGCACAGGCATCGGCGGCTCCATCGATCGCCCAGTCTCTTTCGGCCCTTTCATTTTATTAGGCTCGTAATCAACGGTTCCCCCGCCATTCCCGTCCACTCGCATCGTCCCGTCGCGGTGATAGGTCGCATACGGACAACGCGGTTGGTTGACGGGAATTTGGTGATAGTTCACACCCAATCGATAGCGGTGTGCATCGGGATAGGAAAGCACGCGATTCTGCAGCATGCGATCGGGTGAGATCCCAATGCCTTCGACCAGGTTGCCGGGTTCAAACGCGGCTTGTTCGACGTCCTGAAAATAGTTGGAAGGATTGCGATTGAGTTCGAACACACCGACTTCGATCAACGGATAGTCATCGTGCGGCCACACCTTGGTCAAGTCGAAGGGATGCCACTTGTAGTCTGCCGCGTCGGACTCAGGCATCACCTGAATGTGCATTCGCCATCGAGGGTAGTCACCCTTCTCGATCGCCTCAAACAAATCACGCGTGGAATAATCCGGTGCTTCGCCTGCCATCTTGATCGCTTCATCGGCGCTAAAGTTCTCTGACCCCTGTTCCGTTTTCAAATGAAACTTCACCCAGTGCCGGACACCGTCCTTGTTGTACATGCTGAACGTGTGGCTTCCGTAGCCGTTCATGAAGCGAGCGCTCTTTGGCGTTCCTCGGTCGCTGTAGAGGAACATGACCTGGTGCAAGGCTTCGGGCACTTCGCCCCAAAAGTCCCAACGACGCCAGTGAGGTTGCAAGTGATTTTGTGGCTCCCGTTTTTGAGTCCGAATGAAGTCGCTGAACTTCAACGGGTCGCGAATGAAAAAGATTGGCGTGTTGTTGCCGACTAAATCCCAAACGCCTTGATCAGTATAAAACTTCAGCGAAAATCCACGCGGGTCACGCGCTGTATCAGCCGAACCGCTTTCTCCGCCGACCGTCGAAAATCGTGCGAACGTTTCCGTCTTCTTGCCGACTTCGGAGAACAAATCCGCCATGCAATATTTTGTGATGTCGTTCGTGACCGTGAACGTGCCGAATGCTCCATAGCCCTTGGCGTGAACCACTCGTTCCGGAATGCGTTCCCGGTTGAAGTGCGCCATTTTCTCGACCAGGTGAACGTCCTGCATCAAGACGGGACCGCGTGGTCCTGCGGTTTGCGAATGTTGGTTGTCATCAACCGCCCGGCCGAATTGCTGAGTTTGAAAAGGGCACTTGGATTTTTCGGACATAGAGCTTCTTTGCTAGAAGAGAAATAGAAATCCGACCTTCACTTCCGTTTGAACGAGCGACGACAACTGTGTAGCAACATCCGAAAAGATCGTGCGAAACATGGATGCGTGTTCGAATGGAACCTCATCCAAAACAAGTCTGGGTTCCTCACGCATTAGCAAACCACGTGCCCGCAAACCACGTGCCGGTTCAGTTGTTGAGAATCTCGCGTCGCTGCTGTGGTCTCGCACGTCGGTTCCACCGCAGTCAAACTGGATGATTGTCGAACAACTCAGCCGCAGAACGCTGGCCGACCAGACTGTTCATTCATCGATCAGATCGAGACGAACCGATGGAACCGCGTGCGAGTCCACGATCAGGTTTCTAGCCAACGGAAATTGGTGCGAACGGCTTTCGAGGAAATGCATGAAGTAGCCGGCGGTGTTTGGGAAGGCGATCAAATCTCCGCGTTGAACACCGTTTGGAAACTCCATCTTCCGAAGCGAAATCAATTCTGATTCCGTGCAGTAGGCACCGACCAGATAGCCCGACATCGGTTTCCGATCGCACGAACGGTCAATGGGCATCTGTTTAGGAACCAAAATCGGATCCACTAGGAAATCATCACTGGAGGTCCGGCATTGCGTCCGGTTCATCGACAATCCAATCAACCAATCGCCCTCCGCATTCTGTTTACGAAATTCAACGCGAGCGACGGTCAAACCGCAACCGTCCAAGATGCTCCGGCCTGGTTCGCACCGCAGTTGGACGTTGAGTTCCGACAAATGATTCGCGATCGACTTGCCATCCACCACCGAGTCCAAAACGCGTGCCAACCAATGACCGCCAACTCCACGTTGGAAGAAGGGATACATGCTCGGCTTCCCGACCACACGTCCGCGTTCCACCGACAAGCCCAGCCGGTGGCTGCGATAAGTCAGTGTGTCTCTTTCGCCCAAAAGCGCCCGACGATGTTCCTGCCAAAACAGATTCCACTGGCGAGGTTCGTCGAGGTAACTCATCGGGCCCCCCCCGCCCATGTCGATGAAATCCATGGGTTGGCCAGCGGCGCTCAAACGCTGCGTCCAATCCATCGCCACTGAAAGAGCTGATACACGCTGCCCGGCATCATAGCCATCTAGGTGAAAATGGATGCCGTGAACCATGACCGGCAAAGAAGCCAAACGCTGAGGGAGTTCCCGGTCGCGATCCACGTCGAAACCGAACCGAGTCGGAAGCTTCGTGCCCTTATGCCGGAACCCGCCCAATCGCAACGCAATTCGAGCGATCCGGCCGAGCTCGTTCGCTCGGTCAACGACAACGTTCAGTTCGTCGTCGTTGTCCACGGCGATGCAGACTTGCTGTTGCAAACACAGGTCGATCAGCGATTCGCTTTTGATTGCTGCCGTGCAGATCAAATCTCTCGCCGGTACGCACTGACGCAAACATTGTCGCAGTTCATTCTCGCTGGCGGTGTCGACTCCGAAGTTTGATTCAATCGCTTCATCGACAAACCCCAGACACTTGTTCGCCTTCCGAGCAAAGAACACGCGGAAATCGAGACCACGCTGGCGAGCGACCGCGTTCAACTCCTCAACATTGCGACGCATCGTTCGTGGGCGCAAAAGATTCAGTGGTGACCCATACGTTTCCACCCAATCGAACAAGTCCTCGGAACGCAGGCAACGCTTCATCCACGGTTCGATGCGGGCATCGAGAGGCATCACCCCTCTGCAACCTCCTCGCAGCGAAGCGACCTGGTGCGTTCGCCGCTCGCCCGAGAAAATTTCTTTCATTGGAGAATCCGAAGAGAGCTCAAAAATGGCGTCGAGTACCTTATCCATTTATCTCCACCGCGATCGCACTGGCCCAGTTCTGAATTTGTGAATGCAAGGTCCGCGAGAGGGTGTCGTTGCCAACAACCCACCCCTCGGTCGCTCGGCCAAACACTGCGAGTCCTTCGCGTCCGCCCAGCACATTGCCCGAGTCATTCACGCGGATTGCCTGTGTGAGTGGATCAACCTCGACATCGCCACGCAGAATGAGTTGCGATAGCGGTCCTGTTTCATCGACTTGGCTTGGGGAAGCAATCACAGCGTTCACGACCACGGCACCGTCCGGTGCATCCGTTTGGTCACTCAGTTGTACCACGCCATCACGCATCAGACGCAGCAATTTGGCGACGCTTCCTGCTGGTGGACCAAACGCGATGCGTTCCATTTCCATTGCAACCTGTTGAAACGCCTTGTACTGACCAGCGGCCAAACCGCCAAAACTGACCTGTTCGACAATCAGTGGGTACAGGCGACGCCAAGCATCGCCCAACGCAAATGGGATGTCGATTGGTCGAGTTCCTGTTGCGACTGCGTAAGACTGCACCATCGCGCGACGTGCCGCTGACTCGTCCATTTTGTATCGCGACCAACCGCGAAACCATTCGTCAACGTCGCGAGAAGTGGTGTCTGTGCCGGATCGTGACAAAGATGCCGCTGCCGCCTCGCAGATCACACGCCAAATGTCTTTGTGGAAATTCAGCATACCGTGGTTGGGTTCACACGCTCGCAGTGACTCGCGGTATGGTTCCCAAAACGCATCGGTGATGGGCTCCACCTTCGCTGTCGGTTTGGCCAGCATGGGCCTCCCCGATCGACAGTGAACCAAGATTTTCTCGGGCTCGTTTCCACTGCGGACGTAATTAGGAAGAGCCACACCGTTTTCGAAACGACCATCGCGGCCTTCCGTCAACATCATGATGGCATCGATCGCGGTCAGCCCAAACCCGCAAATCCAAACATCACAGCGGGCCGGAATGCGATCGGTCGCAAGATTTTTCTCGACCGGGAACACAAACGCCTCATCGTCTGATGAAGACACCTTGTCCGAGGCACGCAACCCTTCGTGTCCAATCGTCAGGACAACGCGGTCAAACGTAGTCTCGTCTTCGCCATCCCAAAGCCGCCATTCGCCGCTGGATGTTTGGCTGGCAACATATCGGATGGATTCCACTCGGCTACGGACGACTTTCAGCTTCGTCCAGCGACGTAACCGTTTGCAGACCGATTCAAAACACTCGTGCAGGTATTCACCTACGACCGCACGCGGCACAAACTGGTCCGACGCGGCGTATTCGGGATAGTTCCGGTCCAACCATCCGATCAA
>NZ_JBICHO010000307.1:0-5663 GCF_043100905.1 Rhodopirellula sp. JB055
AACCACTGCAGGTGTCGAGGTTCACGTCAAAGGCGAATTGCTGTCCTGGTCCCGGTGGGCTGGCTGGCATCAGCTTGGAATAGTAGCGAGCTTGTGCGGGTTGGTCCGCGGTTGGACTCGCAATTTGTTCTTCGGCGGTGCCGTTGTCATGCGCTACGGCAAAGTCTTCCACCGCGGTCAGTGTTTGCTGCTCTTGTAGCAGGAGGCTGACCAAGTCGAACGAGTCGCCTTGACCTTCGATCGGCAACCCCGGTGATGGCACTGCGACGTTCGCAGCGCCATCGGGGTGGGCGAAATTCGGTTCGGTGGGAAGAGGACTGGACATGAAAATCAGAACATCCAAACGGTGATGGAGCTGAGGTGGGTTCCGTCAAAAAACGGGATGGCGAGACCCGCGGTTGGGCACGGCATGACACGCTCAGCGGGTCGGTTGAGCAGCAACGCCTCCATGTCTTCCAACAGCACGACACGTTGATGTTCGGCCACCAATCCCAGGATGCCGGTCTTCAATGGAACTCGTGTTCCAGGTTCCAGACGAAACGCGTTTTCGACATCGCCGTAGGTTTGGCTGGCCAGTTCGCATTCGTTGCCGTCGATCTTCCAGACCTCAATCGCGCGGGCCATGGGCGACCGTTTGGATTGAATCAACACCGCAGAGGAGAGATACTCGTTGGCAACAATGGGGAACCCGATGGCCGAGTGAAGCAGGTCCGCGGAAGCGCCGGCAGCGCGCAAAAAGCCGATGTGATTGGCCAGGTCGTCTTGGGCCAACGCTTGGCCGTTTTCCCAGATCACACCCGGAAGACCGTTGCCTTTCTCAAAACGCACGAACGAACTGACGTTTTGAAAACGTTCGAGTTTCCCGTAGTAGCCTTCTTGCAAGGCGACTTCATCGTACAAGCCGACCGGCCGCCAAACTTCGAACACACCGACCGGGTCTGGGATCGCTTCATTGGGTGATTTCGCGAACAAGACGATGACGGATTGGATTGTGCCGTCGTAGTGAACCGGGATCGCCATCGCCGCGGCTGCGTCCGGGGGCAGCATCGCTGGGTCTTGAACCACAATCGCATCGGATTTCTGAAGGCAGCGCTGCGCGATTGCCAATGCCGCGGCGTCGCAGTCCGGCGAGAAATCATCCGTGCCGATGACGGCACAAACATGAACGCCCTGCAGATAACATTGATCTGAGACGGCGAGCGGTGGCAATGAGTTACGCAAAGTGATCGAAGCGTTGGATGGATCTGAGATGGAGGTGGATGTCATGTTGGCAACCTTTTAATTGGCACTGGCGGTTGCGAGTTCAGCTTGTTTTTCCTTGGCACGTTTTTCCGCATCGGCTTTCAGTTTTTTGTGGTCTTGGTCTTCCAGGAACTGAATCATTTTGCCTCGGAAATCGTAGTACTCCGGGTGATCGAGCACGTCGGCACGAACACGCGGGCGTTCAAACGGCAAGCTGAAGATGGCACCGACTTTGGCGCGAGGACCGTTGGTCATCATCACCACGCGATCGCTCATGAAGAGCGCTTCGTCGACGTCGTGCGTGACCATCACCGTGGTGACTTTGTCGCGAATCAGGATCTCCAAGAGGATCTCTTGAAGTTCCATCCGAGTGAGCGAATCAAGCATGCCGAAGGGCTCATCGAGCAACAGCATCTTGGGCCGCAGCGCGAACGCTCTCGCGATGCCAACACGCTGCTGCATGCCTTGGCTGAGGTCCTTGGCTCGCTTGTGCAGGTTGCTGCCCAAGCCGACGAGATTGAGATAGTACGAAGCCAATTCACGACGGTCTTTCTTGCTCGCTTGCAAGTAAACTTGGTTCACGCCCAGCATCACGTTTTCTAGAGCCGTCATCCATGGCATCAAACATGGTGACTGAAACACGACACCACGATCGGGGCCGGGACCGTCAATTTCGCGGCCATCGATGGCGACTCCGCCCGTCGTGATTGGGTTCAGCCCGGCGACCATGGTCAGCACAGTGCTCTTGCCGCAACCAGAGTGCCCGAGCAGTGAAACGTACTCGCCCTTTTCAAGGTTGAGATCGAATTCCTCGACAATCACGACCGGCCCATTGTGGGTGTCGTAGGTCTTGCCAAGTCGGAACATTTCAACGTAGCCACGCATGTTCGGTTCAGGGTTTGGGGAGGTGAAGGTGTGGGGAATTCACATCGGAGGATGCGTTGCCGAGACGAACGCATCACGATTCAGGACGACTAGCGAGGACCGGTGTTGAAGACGGCTCGCGAAGGACGCGTCAAGTCAGAGGGTTCGATGGCGGGCAAGTGGAATGACTGAGTTGGGTTGGCGGCCGACTCATCACGGCGTGCCTTTTGTCGAACGGCGACCAAGTAGTTGGTCACGGCGTTGCGAAGTCCTTTGAACTCTTCGTTGTCGTTCAGTTCGGTTTTGTTTCGTGGGCGATCGATGCCCACGGTGAACACGGGGCCCAGCGATGCATTGGGGCCAGGGTTCAGCGGCACGATGCGATCGGCGACCATGATCGCCTCGTCAACATCGTTGGTGATCATCACGCACGTTTGCTTTTCTTCGCTCCAAATCTTCAGGATCTCGTCACCGAGTTGGCCGCGTGTCAGTGCGTCCAGTGCGGAGAGAGGTTCGTCGAGTAGCAGGACTTTGGGTTTGAGTGCCAATGTCCGTGCGAGGCTGGTTCGTTGACGCATCCCACCGGACAATTCGTGCGGGCGACGGTGCGCCGCGTGACTGAGTCCGACCATGTCGATGAACTTCTCGACATGTTCGCGTCGTTGTTCCCGTGACCACTCTTTGAAGACCGCGTTGACGGACAGTGCGATGTTGCCACGAACGGTCAGCCAAGGCAGCAGCGAATAGTTTTGAAACACCATCCCGCGATCCGGTGACGGGCCTTTGATGGGCTCGTCGTTCATGGTGATCGTGCCTTCGTCCGGTGCAATCAGTCCGGCCAGCAGTTGTGTGAACGTCGTTTTGCCACTGCCGCTGAAACCAACCACCGCCAAAAACTCGCCTTCACGAATGTTGAGGTTGATGTTTTGCAGAACTTCGTTGCGCGTCACACCACTGCCGTACCCTTTGCAAACGCCTCGCATCTGCAGGATGGGTTTGGGAGCCGACGAGACAGGTCGTCGCTTGACCTTGGGAGTTGTTTCGAGAACCGTGCTCATGTTTGCACCGATGGATGAGGAAAGAGAAGAAACCGAGACATCCAAAATCAAACGGGAGATGGATTGCCGAAGCTCACCAAGTTGCGGAAGAAGATCATGATGCGGTCCAAGACCAATCCAATCAGTCCGATGACGATCACGCTGAAGGCGATGCGTGCGTAGGTCAATTCGCTACCGTTTTGGAATTCATCCCAAACGAATTTTCCGAGACCCGGGTTTTGAGCGAGCATGTCCGCGGCGATCAAAACCATCCAGCCAACGCCCAGACTGATCCGCATGCCCGCGAACATCAGTGGCAAGCTGGCCGGCAAAATGATCTTGGTCAAACGCTGCCACCAAGACAGTCGCAGCACGTCGGCGACATTGATGAAGTCCTTGTCGACGCTGGCAACACCGAGCGTTGTGTTGACCAAGGTCGGCCAGAGCGAGCACAAGCAAACGGTCGAAGCGGAAATCAAAAACGCTTTGTTGAAGAACGTTTCACCGCTGGAGTAGCCAGCGTAGTACCACATGATGACGATGAACGCCAAAGGAAGCCAAGCCAGCGGGCTGACAGGTTTGAAGATCTGAATGAACGGTGTCATGGCGGCGTTGAACCAGGGGCTCATCCCACAGAGAACTCCGACAGGAACCGCAACGATCGTGGCCAGGAAGAAGCCAAAGAAGACCGTTTTGACGCTGGTCCAGATCTGGTCGATGAACGTCGGAGCACTGGAGGGCGTGAAGTTAGCCGCCGTGACGGCTCGCTTTTTCAGTGCCAACGATTTGTTTTCGAGAATCGTTTGTGTTTCGCCGGATGCCTCGGCAGCAGCGGCGGTGTAGGCATTCGATTCGGCTAACAACTGAACCGCTTCGGTCAACTTCTCTTGTTTCGCAGCTTTGTCAGCAGCGCGTTGATCGTAGTGCATCGCGATCAGGTGCGTCCCCGCGGCCCAAGTCGCTTGAGGGCTTGGCAGTTTGGCACTGTCCGTCACCACGTTGGATGCAGCACCTGCCCAGAGCATCAAGAACACGCACACGGCGGCGATGGGCAACAAGATGAATTTCGCGATTCCGATGCACTGTTCCCGTTTGTCTTCGCCTGCTGCCAGGCGAATGAACGGTTCGAGAATCGGAAGACCGGCCACGTCACAGAAACGGAGAAGATTGCCACGCCAGTTCATCGGGGATACGTCCAGAAAATGGTGAAGGGATGGATGCTAGGAAGAGGAGGACACCGGGCTCTCGTGAACCCGGCTTGGGTGACGACTTCTTGGCGGCTACTTCTTGGCCAAGGATTCGTCGTCCTTGTTGCCAATTCCGAAGCTGTTGATGTAGCCAATCGGGTCTTTCGCGTCGTACTTGTTCCCGTCGATGAACTCGGTCGTGACCGCGCGGTAACCGTCGTAATCCGGAGCCGGGATTTCGTTTGGATCGAGTTTGCCTTCGCTGATCAGCATTTCAGCGGCTTGGCGATAGATCTCAGGTTTGTAGATCTTCTTGGCTGTTTCGGCGTACCAACTGGCGGGTTTGGATTCTGTGATTTGTCCCCAACGCCGCATCTGCGTGAGGAACCAAATCGCATCGCTGTAGTGCGGGTAGCTGGCTTCGTGTTTGAAGAACACATTGAAGTCGGGCATCTCGCGAACGTCGGTGGATTGGAAGACAAACGTGCCCATCATCGAATTGCCAATCACCTCTTTCTCAGCACCGACGTAGTCTTTGCCGCTGAGAATCTCGACGGCTTCTTCGCGGTTGACCAATTTGCCGGAGTCATCGGTGGCATCCAACCATTTGCCCGCGCGAATCAGAGCCTTGATCACGGCCAAGTGAGTTTGTGGGTGCTCCTCGGCCCAGGATTCTGCGACCCCGAATACCTTCTCAGGATTGTTCTTCCAAATGTCGTAGTTCGTCGTGACCGGGACACCGATGCCAGTCACCACGGCTTTTTGATTCCAAGGTTCGCCAACGCAGTAACCTTTGACGATGTCCGCTTCCAAGTTCTGTGGCATCTGAGGCGGCGGCACAGTCGACAATTTGACTTGTGCGTCCGTGAAACCTTTGATGTCCGAATCGGTGTACATGCCGGGATGAATTCCCGATGCGGCCAACCAATAACGGATTTCGTAGTTGTGAGTGCTGACCGGGAACACCATGCCCATGGGGAATGGTTCGCCTGCGTCTTGCAGGTACTGTTCGACGATTGGTTTCAGGCTGGCTGCACTGATGGGATGTTTCGGTGTGGGGCTTTTCAGTGCCGGATCGTTTTCCTGCATCTGCGCCCAAACTTCGTTGCTGACCGTGATGCCGTTGCCGTTGTAGTCCAGGCTGTAAGCGGTCACGATCGGCGACTTGGTCCCGATGCCGATCGTCGCCCCGATAGGTTGACCGGCCAACATGTGAGCCCCGTCGAGTTGGCCGTTGATGACGTTGTCGAGCAGAATTTTCCAGTTCGACTGGGTTTCCAACGTGACGTTCAAGCCCTCGTCATCGAAGTAGCCTTTTTCCTTGGCGATCACC
>NZ_JBICHO010000308.1:0-22188 GCF_043100905.1 Rhodopirellula sp. JB055
ATCGCTTTGGATGGCGATGCGACCGCAGCGACTCAAAATTGAAAGGGAGTTTGTGGGACGACGAAAAAAGAACCAGCCGAGCCGCCGACGCGGCAGTGACTCGGATCCGCCTGTCGACTCGAGTTCCACAACCGCAAGCGAACCGGAGTCATCGACTCAGGATCGCGAAACGGAAACGCCTGACTCACCGGAGAAACTCACCGCGGTGATCGGCGATTCCGCGCCCGAGCGTTCCGAGGCGCCGGATCAACCCGGCAACCGCAAACAAGTGCTCTTTCCCCAACTCCCATCGCTCTCGCGGATCATGTCCGTGGTGATGCTGGTGATCGGGATTTTGGCGGTGGGGGTTCTGTTCTACCGGTTGATGATCGGGTTCTTTGTCCCGCTGTTTTTGGCCGCGTTGTTGGTCGTCATCTTTCGTCCCATCCATTTGTGGATTTTTGAAAAGGTCAAGGGCCGACGACGATTGGCCGCTGGAACCACCACCGCGTTGATCCTGTTCATCGTGCTGTTGCCTTTAGGGATTTTGGTCTCCGTGGCAACAACCCAGTTCACGATCCTGCTCAGTAAAATGAACCTGAGCAATATGTCGGTCGCGATGGATCGTGTCCGTTCGCAAGTCGGTTTGTCATTGCCCCACCCAGAACACTTTCGTGAACTGGATCGCATCATCGGTGATATCACCGTTCCGCAAGCCGATGATCCACAAGCCGTCCGAGGAAAAATCAATGAACTGAAACAAGCGGCCGCGATCATCACGTATCTGCAAGCAGAAGTTCCCAGTGCGGATATCGCGGAGGCGGCAGCAGAAATTGCGGTCGACAACTTAAACGAGTTCGCTGACTTGTTGGACCAATCTCTCCACCCCCAAGTGCTCACCCCTGGCGGCGATGATCCCGCCAAAGACTCGCTCATTCCCAAACCATCTGCACCGGCCACTTCGTCGTTGGGACAACTGGCTTCGGAACCGGCGGCCACCTCCTTGGATCCGACAGAACGTCCCGACGACACATCGGAGTTTCCAGATCAAAGTCCCGCCGAGGAATCGCCATCCCAGTCTTTGTTGCCGGCCCCAAAAGGCTCGGGCGAGCTTGATTCCGCTGCTGGCGACAGTGAAAACGAAGATTCTCGCGTCAGATCAACCTTGGACAGGCAACCTCAATTGCTGGTCCAACTGAACAAGAACGAACGCTTTGAACAGCCCGCGGTGATCACCGCTGCCTCGGTTCGAAGTTGGATGAACCTGTTGCTCGGTGGGTCACTGCGCAGCCAACTTTGCTTGCTCGCGAATCCTGACGAAGGCGATTTTGCAGCTTTGATCCGAATGGCACGTGAATCACTGCAACCGCGATTCGTCCGGCTGACGAGTGCAACGGGAAGCATCGTCGCGCAGATCATCTTCGGCTTGGTGATCCTAGTCGTCTCAGTGTATTTCTTCTTGATCGATGGTCCGGTGATGATCCGTACGTTGATGCGGCTTTCACCGATGGACGACAACTATGAACATCAATTGTTGACGGAGTTCGACCGGACCAGCCGCGCGGTGGTGCTCGCAAGCGTTGCCAGCGCTTTGGTTCAAGGAATCCTGGCGACCGTTGGATTTTGGCTCTGCGGTTTCGACCAAATTGTGTTGCTGTTGTTCCTGACCAGTGTGATGGCGTTGGTGCCGTTCTTGGGCGCTGCTTCGGTCTGGGTGCCTTGTGCGTTATGGCTGGGATTGGTCGATCAACGTTGGATCGCAGCGGCATTGCTGGCGATTTACGGAGCGACTGTGGTTTCCTCGATCGACAACGTGATCAAGGTTTATGTGCTGCACGGTCGCAGCCAACTGCACCCGCTGTTCGCACTGCTCAGTGTGATTGGTGGCGTTTCGGTCTTCGGTCCCATCGGGATCCTGGTTGGCCCCATGGTCGTGGTCTTCCTACAAACCTTGCTCGAGATCCTCAACCACGAACTAAAGACCAGCCACCCAGAAGAGGAGATTGACCCACAAACGGCGGGCTGAAATGGCCGCCGGGCGTGGTTACAATACCACCAACCCCGTCTCAAACAGTTCCCGCCGGATTGGTCTCGCTCATGTTGGTCACCTCTTGTCCTCGCTGTCACGAATCGGTTCGGATTCCTGATCGTTTGCTTTCAGGTCAAGTGTCAACGTCCGCCCAAATCCAATGCCCGTGGTGCTTGGCAACGCTCGACCCACAAGAAATCGAGTCCGCCATGCCGCCCGCACTGATCGTGGTCGGTGATGATTTGAACACCACCTCGGAACTCATGACGGATCAAGAAACCATCGAACCTGATGAGGAAGAGCCGGCCGCGTTAGCAGGCTTCAGTTCAGCCGACACGGTTGCTTCGACCGACACCGTTCCGGAACTGGACGGCGACTACATCATTGAAGAACCAGTCGATGCTGCTGACGCGGAATCCGACGAGATGCTTGCTCTCGAAACACTGGATTCAGAATCACTCGCCCCCCCCGCCGACGAGCCGGAACTTCTTTCGCAAGAATCTCCCACCACCGAAGATGACCTGGAAGAATTCGTCGTCCCCGAGGACCAACCGGAACCGGACACCCGCGTTGCCACGGAAGCGGCTCCGATGGCAATCTACACCAGTGACAAATCTCGCCGCAAAAAGAAGTCGCTGATCAAAACAGTTGGCTCGCCAATCCTCGGCGCGTTACTGGCACTGCCCATCGGAGGCGGATTGCTGTGGTACCTGGACGCCCTTCCCAACCTTGGGTTCTATCCGCTGGACGGAACCTACAACTCGTCCAACCAAATCCGTCGCTCAGCGGCAGCGCCCGCCTCGCCCGGTGGCTACACCCCACCGATCCTGGATGACAAACCGCAAGGCCGCTCGCTCGGTGAAGACCTAAACGATGGCGAATCCACTGCACCTCAACCGGTTGAACTGGATACATCGGAAGCGGATATGGTTCCTGCCACCGACCCGGCCTCAGAAGCCTTGGCTGAGTTGACCAACACGGTGCCGCCAACTGACAATTTTGAAACGCCAGCCGTCGAAGAGGCTCCGCTCACCGAAGTGGCCAAACCTCCGGTCGAATCGGACGACTCGAGCGGCTTTGGCTTGGACCTGCCTGAAACCGCTTTGTCAGACAGCATGCCGGAAACGCCCGTCGAAGAAGAACCTTTGACCGAACTCCCCGGCTTGCCATCCGCCGTCATGAACGCGGCAGCGGATGAATTGGATCTGCCAAACGAAATGGATCTGCCAAGCGAAACAGAGCCCACTGACAGCACTGTCGAGGAAACCTCCACTCCGGATGAGCCACAAATCGCCGCTTCGATCAATGAAATTGGGACGGTTCTCGATCGACTCGAAGGCATGGACGCTCAAGATCCCAAGTACGGGCAAGCAGTCGCCTTCGCCTATGGCATGCTCTCGAGATTGTCCGCCGATGCTGCAACCGATCCCAACCAACTGCAGCCCTTGGTCGACAAAATCAAATCCAATAAGAACCTGTTTGTGTCATTTGCCAAACAGGTCCCGGCCTGGATCAGCACTCCCGAGGCTGACCGGCAAACCGATGGAGCGTTCATCCTCGGCAAAATCATTGAGGCCGAATCCGCCAATGATTATCAAATCCGTCTGCTAGACGGGAAGGCTTACCCGGTCCGTTTTGCAGATGATGTCGAAGCCAAAGCCTTCACTGCCGTCGCGTTCGGAAACCTGGACGCCTCGACCGAACCCGTGGGTCTCGAAATCAACTGGATGCAACCGGCTCAGTGATCAACGCCCGTTGCAAAACGAACGCGGCGTGAGCAGGGGATCACAATCACACCGGAACAGAAAATCGCGTCGGACGGACAGTAAGCTGAGTTTGCCGTCACAGGATCCATCACGCCTGAGCGATGATCGCCTCGATGACTTCGCCTTCACTGCGTTTCATCGGTCGTCCGATCGGAGTGTCCAGTTCTTCGGTCGGGTCCAGCCCCAACGTTGACAAGATCGTGGCGTGAAGGTCAGGAATCGTCACCGGATCGGCCACGTGAGCATCGGGTTTCTCTGAATTGGGTTCCGGTCCCGTCGCACCGTGCACGTGGCCTCGGCGGATGCCACCACCAGCCAACAACGTGCTGAAACCGTGAATCCAGTGGTCGCGTCCTCCGGCCGGATTGATCTGCGGCGTGCGGCCAAACTCTCCGCCGCAAACGACCAGCGTGGACTCCAACAAACCTCGCTCTTCCAGTCGTTTCAAAAGGGCGGCGATCCCATCATCCAAAGTCCCCGCCGCACTCGACTGCAGGCTGTGATTGTTGATGTGACTGTCCCATCCACTGAGTGTCACTTCCACGCAACGGACACCGACTTCCACTAACCGTGCTGCCGCCAAACAACTTCGCCCAAACGCGTGATCGCCAAAGGCAGCCAGTTCGGACTGTGATTCTTCCTTGACATCAAACGCGGTCAACTGGTCGCTCGACATCATCCTTCGAGCCGCTTCCGTTCCCGCCAGGTGCAACGTTCGGTTCTCTTGCAGGTTCCGGATGCGACCTCGAGTGAATTGCGGCTCCAACACATTGTTCAATGCATCCAAACGACGCTGGTAGCGTGCTTCATCCACCCGGGCCCGCACATCCGGAACCGGCTCGGATGGGTCACCTGTTTTGAAAGCATCGAACTGAGGCCCGAGATAGCCGCCCGTCGCGGCGTTGCGACCCGCCAAGATTGAGATGTGCCGCGGAATCTCAGCTCCCGCCTCATCGGCGTGACAAAGAATGCTGCCGATGGATGGATGCTCCAACGTTGGATCCGGTCGATAGCCCGACTTCATCGCATAGATCGCTCGCTCGTGATCGCCTTCTTTCCCGATCACACTTCGAACCAACGAACACAAATGCATTTGCTCCGCCAATCGCGGCATCGTGTCCGCGATCCTCAGATCCTTCACCGTGGTCGTTACGTCACCGACTTCGCCACCGAACTTGGTTCCCGGATGCGGGTCAAACGTTTCCAGCTGACTTGGCCCGCCTTCCATCCACAGCAAAATCACACTCTTGGGAGGCTTCCCTGAATCCGTTTCTTGCTCCGCCGCCAAAGTCAAACGACGTGCCAACGAAGACATCATCAACGCGGAACCAGCCCCCAACAACCGTCGGCGTGACAGGTGGACTTCCGCACTGCACAAACCGTTCTTCAGACTGCGTCCCACCCCAAAATCCGATTCGGTTGGGTCGTTAAACGAGATGCTCATAAAAGTCTCCAGTTGGTATCGTGCAGGAGTCGGGGCTCAGTGATTCCAGGCGAACTCGCTGCTGTTGAGCAACGCCCACGTGAGATCCGTGATCTCTTGTTTACGCGATGTTGGTGGATCGCTTTGATTGCGACTCTCAGCGGTGAGTCGAGTGGTGAAGTGTTTCAATTCGGGCTCGCTCGGCTCTCGATTCAACACCGTCAAATACAATGTCCGAACCACCTCTTCATCATTTCTCGCGAACATTTCGATGTGCGAGGAAGCGTTCAAGATAGGATTGGGACTCGCCGTTTCGTTGATCAGTTTTCCGTTCAGCATCACCAATCGTTGAGTGATGGTGACAGGTTGCTGAGTGAATTCGTCTTCTCCCAGATCCCCGTATCGTTTCAGGAAATCATTCAGACTTCCAAATTGCTGCAACTGGACCAAGAAGGATGAATCACGGTTGATGGTCTTGATTCTGCCCGATTGAATGGCTGCCCCGGCAACTTGTTCACTTCGCAAATGGGTCACGGGGAACACAGCCATCGCCAATTCGTGCTGTTCCGTCACGTCGAAGTCCGCCCGACTGCTCACGCGAAACGCAGGAGAATCCGTGATGCAGCGGATCAGTTTCCGAACATTGAAATCGCTTACGATGAACGCTTCGGTCAGCGTCTCAATCATCGGCGACGGAGGCGAATCCAACGGCAGGTTATCGACTTCGCCAACCTGAAACCCGTGATCCGTTTCGATGGCAGGTGGCTGGCCAAACAGCAACGTCCACACACGAGTTACCGCTGCCCGAGCGGCCGGCTTGTTTTCGCGATGCGTCAGCCAATACGCCAAACGTTCCCGATCACTCAAGTACTTGGGCAGCTCGCCAGACTCCGGCTCATCGCCTGGTTCTTCAATCAGCTTTCCAGAATCCGCGTGAGTGTCTCCTTCCGTTGCGTCGTCTTCTTCCGCTTTGTCTCGCTGATTCTCTGGACGCGGCGGCAACAGATCACGCAGGAACGGCACGTTAGGCTCAACCGGCACCGTTTCGTCCTCGTACAAGTACTGGTACTCGTAATCGGCGCGTTTGTCTTTCAATCCCTGCACACCTTCGCTCGTCGCTGCCGTGAAGAACGCTGCCAGAGAGTGAAAGTCCTCCTGGGTTCCTTCTCGAAGGAGCCAACTTGTATTTTTAGCTTCCTCCACGGAATCAACCGTTTCGTCATCCGCTCCGCAAGACATGATCCACGATGCATCGCCGAGCGAAACGTTTCCTAAGAAGTCGTCGTGGCATTGCAGGCAGTCGATTCGCACGCCCAAGAAAGCTCGCGTGGTCCGGGCCGCCAAACGAATGGGATCCGGATCGTTGTCGCCACTGTCAAAGGTAACGGTGTGAAAGTTGACTTCAGGCCGATCGGTCCAAACACCTTCGGCCGTGATCAGCATCCGCACCAACTCGTCATAGCGAGTGTTCTTGGCATATTGCTCTGTCAACCAAGTTCGGAAACGTCGTCCGCGATAAAAGATGAACGGCCCTTCGTCAGCACCCACCAAGTAACGAGCCGTGCGTTCAGCCCAGTAATGATGGAACCGATCGCTGTTGAGCAATCGTTCACGATGCGTCTCGACTCGCTCTGATTCCGGCAACCTTTGCAGCGAGCGGATCTCTTCGAGCGACAACCCGGTCCCGACCAATGCCAACGACAACCGCCGACAAACCGTCATCCAGTCAGCCATCGGTGCAGCGTCCAAGCCGCGAGAATTTAACTGGGCACGCCATTGCTCTTCCAACTTTTTCGCGATCAACGCTGGTTCGGCATCAGCCTTTCGAGAACTTGACTGGGGTGATTTCGCTTGGCTCGACGATTCCTGCTGAGACGATCGCAGACTGACCGGTTCGACCGACTCCCCAGCCACCTGATCCATCGTGATCGTATCCAGATCGATGCCAACGCTGGGTGCGTCATCCCCTTGAGCCACTTCGGTCGAATGAACGGCGTCTTCGTCAAAGATCGCCGATGGGTCAGGACTCAATCCCGAACACAAGAACCCAAACGTCATCAGCGCCAAAACCAGCAACAACCCCCAGCGTCCTACGGAGGCAAGAGCGCGTCTCCAAGCCGGAACAAGTTCAGCGTCAACGACCGGTGGAGTCACCAATTCGACCGTCACGAGCGTACTTTCATCAATTGAGTCAGGGGACTCGTCGCTTGGGTCGATCGTGGGTTCAATGGAAGACATACGTGTGTTTCGCTTTCCGGCGGACTATCTTGCCAATGTTGCGTCCATTTTATCCGATTTCTTCAGACAGTCTGTATCAGCGTGAATCGAGTCACCGATGACCCGTCCAATGACTTCTTTTTTGAAGCCTACGATCGAGAAAACATCGCCTATGGACTGCAACCTTCCCCGGAATTGGCGGCGTATCTGAAACAAACTGCCGCCCTCAGGTCGCCCTCCGCGGCTCGCCCCAAGGCACTCGACCTGGGAGCCGGAGCGGGACGAGACACGCTGGCTCTGGCCGCGGCGGGATACGACGTCACATCCGTGGACGTCAGCGAACGGGGCCTGGACCGAATTCGCGAACGGGCCGAACAAGCCAATTTGTCCGAACGAATTCGGACGGTGGTGCGCGACGTTCGCGAGTTGGACATCGAACCGGCGAGCTACTCGGCGGTCATCGCAACCACCGTTTTGGATCACATCCCCGCATCCGACGCCCCCGCCGTCTGGAAAAAGATGTGCGACGCCCTGACCACGCACGGCATGCTGTACACCCAGGTTCATACCACCGAGGACCCTGGCAGCGATCAATCACCGGGCAGAGAAAGCGACCAACCCATCAGCGAAACGGCAGACGCCGTTATCAATTATTTTCGCCCCAATCAGTTGGTCGGCTGGGCCTGCCACACCGATTCGCGTTTGCGAGTCCTGAGGTACGAAGAAAGACTGGAATGGGACACCACCCACGGCGCCCCGCACCAACACGGCAAGGCCGTCCTGCTCGCCGTTCACCAAGGATTCCATCCCGATTGGTTTGGCCAACCCGCAGCATTCCCACGTTCGGACAACAGTTAGCGAAGTTTTCGCGAATCTCTCCAGCGGGTGGCTGGCATCCATCTGGAACAGAATATGCTGTTGAAACAGGCAGTTGAGCCCCGCTGCCGGTGCCTCTCTCTCACGTTTTCCTCCAAGAATTCAATCGTTGCTCATGTCTGCCGACCAGCCAACCGCTTCCAGCCCATCGTCTCTCTCTCACGAGGAACTGAAATCGCGTTTGGAACCGTTCCAGCAAACTCATTTGCTTCGTTTTTGGGACTCGCTCGAAGCCTCCGAAAAATCTCACCTGAGCGAGCAAATCGCAGACGTTGACTTCGCTCGCCTGAAAACGCTAGTCGAAGGCAAAGACAAATCGGTCGACTTCGGCGAATTGGCCGCGCGAGCTTCGATGCCTCAAGCGGTTGCCAGCGACGGCAGTGGTTGCGACTGGACGCTGGACCAGGCCCAACAGCGTGGAGAAGAAGCCCTGCGAGCAGGCGAAATTGCGACAGTTTTGGTCGCTGGCGGCCAAGGAACTCGACTGGGATTTGATCAACCCAAAGGCATGTTCCCCGTGGGTCCGGTGAGCGACCGAACGCTGTTCCAGTTTTTCGCCGATCGCTTGATCGCAGCCGGTCAAAAGTATGGCGTCGACGTTCCGCTGTACCTGATGACCAGCGAAGCGACCCATGACGAAACACGTCGTTACTTCGAAGAAAACGACTACTTGGGCCTGAAACCAGATCAAGTCACGATTTTTCAGCAGGGAACGATGCCCGCCGTCGATGCAGCGACCGGCGAAGTGTTGCTGGCCGAAAAGGGCTCGCTGGCGCTCAGCCCCGACGGCCACGGCGGAACGCTGCGGGCCCTGTCGCAAAATGGTTGCTTGGACGAGATGCGGAAAAATGGCCGCAAACACCTGTTCTACTTCCAAGTCGACAATCCACTGGTTGGTTTGTGTGATCCGGTCTTCATCGGCCACCACTTGCTTGCAAGCAGCGAAATGACCACCCAAGTCATCCGAAAACGTTACCCCAGCGAAAAAGTCGGCAATGTTGTCGAAATCGATGGGAAAACACAAATCATCGAATACAGCGACCTGCCCGACTCGGCGGCTGAGATGACCAATCCGGACGGCAGCCTAAAACTGTGGGCCGGCAACATCGCCGTTCACCTGTTCGACTTGGATTTTCTCGAGCGAATGCTGCAATTGGAAGCGTCGCTGCCGATCCACCGGGCCAATAAAAAGGTGCCTCACCTCAACGCCGACGGCCAATTGGTGACTCCTGACCAGCCCAACGCAACCAAATTCGAACAGTTCATCTTCGACCTGCTTCCTCACGCGAAAAACACGATTGTTTGCGAAGCCGATCCCGCCGACGCCTTTGCACCAGTGAAGAATGCCAATGGCGCGGCAACGGACACCCCAGAACTAGCTCGCCAGGCGATTTGTGACTTGCACCGACGTTGGCTGCGCTCCTGTGGCGTCAGCGTGGACGATTCGGTGAAAGTCGAAATCAACCCAAAATTTGCCATGGATCCTGTTGAACTCGGCGAAAAGCTGGCCCAACAGGGACAATCCGAGGCAGAGCAATCGATCTCGACGGATCGTTATTTTTGCTAAAAATGGTTGGGTGATCGTCTTGGTGGAGTAACATATTGGCCCGACTGGTGGACTCGCCGTGTCTGCCTCCCCAATTGAAATCAACCGAAACCTTGGTCGATTTCTGGGGTTTCAATCATTAGCCCCCCGTTCTCTCCCCACGGCCCCCGCCTGAAAACCATGCGATCAACCCATCCCAGCCCACAACGGCGAAACGCCGTTGTGGAGCGAAGTCGCGTTTGTTCGGCTCGCCATCTCTCTCAAGATTCCCGGCGTCCCGCCCCCGTTGGGTGCCGCCAAGTCAACTCGATCAATCCGTCTCGGACGGGTGGAATCCTGATCGGGCTGCTGGTTTGCTTGGTGCTGCTCGGTGTGGGCGGCTACTTCGGTTACCAGCGCTACATCGCCCCAAAATCGGCGATCAGCGTCGACGATTTGATCGTCACGGAAGTCACCCGAGGCCCGTTCGATCACACGGTGATCGAGCAAGGTGAAATCGAGAGCAGCAGCAACACCGAAATCGTCTGCCAAATCGAATCGCGCGGCGGGTCGGGAACAACGATCCTGTGGGTGATCGACGAGGGAACGCGTGTTCGCAAAGGCGACAAACTGGTCGAACTGGACGCCTCCAATCTCGAGATCGAACTGAAAGAAGATCGCATCCAAGTGATCACCGCCGAAGCCAATGTGGCCACGGCATCCGCACTGGTTGAACAAGCCAAGATTGCTCGCGAGGAATACCTCGAAGGCGTTTACAAGACCGACGAAAAAACAATTCAGAGCGAAATCGCCGTCGCCGAACAAGAACTGCGCAAAGCCCAATTGGCCATCGGCAGTACCGAGCGTTTGGTCGCCAAAGGCTTGGTCAAATCACTGCAACTCGAAGCCGACAAGTTCGCACTCGCTAACGCCCGCAATCAACTGGAATCAGCCCAAGCACGACTGAAGGTGCTGCAGAATCTGACCCGGCGAAAAATGCTGGTTCAATTCGACAGTGACATTGACGCTGCAGAAGCCACGCTCTCGGCCGCTCGCGCAGAACTGCTAGAGGAACAACAAGACTTCGCCAACGTTGAACAGCAGATCGAACACTGCGTGATCTACGCTCCAACCGATGGCGTTGTTGTTCACGCCAACCGATACAGCTCGCGCGGCGGTAACGCTGAATTCGTTGTCGAGGCCGGAGCACAGGTTCGTGAACGCCAAGCGATCATCCAACTCCCTGATCCAACACGCATGCAAGTTCGCTGCAAGGTCAATGAGTCACGGATCACCCTTCTCAAAAAGGGCATGCCTGCGAAAATCCGCTTGGACGCCTTGCCCGATGTCGTTCTCAAAGGGCGTGTCACAAAGGTCAACCGATACGCCGAACCCGGCAGTTGGTTCAGCTCTTCGGTCAAAGAGTACGCCGTCACGATCGAGATCATTGACCCGCCAGACGTCATCCGCACCGGCATGACCGCAGCCGTGGAAGTCTTCATCCAACAACTCCCCGATGCCGTTCAAGTCCCCATCCAAGGCTTGTACGAACACGGCGGCAAAATGTACTCGCTGACTCAAACAGGAAAGACCAAATTCGAAACTCGCGAGGTCGAAGTGGGGGCCATCAACGACACGATGAGCAACATCGTTTCGGGTTTGGAACCCGGTGAAAAAGTCATCTTGAACTTGCGTGAGCACTTGAACTTGTTGGACCTGCCCGAGATCGTGGCGGAGGACAACAGCGAAATGCGAGACCTTCGCGAAACCGCCCCCGCCGAAGCGGACAACGCTGGCAGCCAAAACGCTCGCCCTGCGGGCAGACCCGGCGGCGGACCTCCGGGTGGAGGCCCTCCCGGAGGCAAAAAACCTGGCATGGGTAGACCCGGCGCAGGCAAACCTGGTGGCAACCGAGGAGCCGCCAATGGCGGTGGAAAGCCCAACGGCCCACGCTCCAACCAGCAGTCCTCCTTGGAAGCCCCCGTCGACGGCGTTGCGACATCGGACGCGACAGTGAATGAATCCGACACGGTTCTTCCAGAAGCCACCTCGACGCCCCCCACCAAGATCACAGAAATCCCGACGGTCGCGTCATGAGCGTTCCCAACGCTTACGACCCTCAGACATCGGTTGCATCTTCGAGCGAAACAGCCTTGGCACCAAACAAACCATCGCAAGCAGGCGAAAACGGAAAACGCCTCGCGACCAGCATCAAGAACCTGAAGAAGGAATACGTTCTTAAAAGCGAAACCGTGCGAGCACTGCGAGGCGTCTCGTTCGACGTTCCAGAAGGCGATTACGTCGCCATCATGGGACCATCGGGTAGCGGCAAAAGCACGCTACTGAATTTGCTGGGTTGCTTGGACCAACCCACAGCCGGTCACTTGATGCTGGGTGACGATGACATCGGCACCATGACCGATGACGAGCTCGCTGATATCCGAAGTCGACGCATCGGGTTTGTGTTCCAGTCGTACAACCTGATCCAACAACTCAGCGTCGTGGAAAACATCCAAGTCCCTTTGTACTACCAAGGCAAACTGGGGCCCGAGCAACACAAACGCGTCGTCGAACTGGCTGGCCGAGTGGGCCTGGGCGACCGCCTCGATCACCGGCCGAATCAACTTTCAGGTGGCCAGCAACAACGTGTCGCCATCGCTCGATCTTTGGTCAACGACCCATTCTTCATCCTCGCTGACGAACCGACGGGAAACCTGGACTCGGTCACCACCGAAGAAATCCTGACGTTGTTCGATGTTCTCAATAGTGAAGGCCGAACCATTATTCTGGTGACTCACGAAGACGATGTGGCGGACCGCGCCAAACGAGTGGTTCGCCTGAAAGATGGGTCCCTTCACAGCGACGTACAAGTCCCTGAATCGCAACGTGACCAGGCCCGCAACGCTCAGCGTGCTGCCGCCAAAGCCATCCTTGCCAAACAAGGACTTGAATCATGATGTGGCTCCGCACCTTTTCGCTGGGCGTCAAAAGCCTCACCCTGCACCCACTGCGAACCGGGCTGACAATGCTCGGGATCCTGATCGGTGTGTGGGCCGTGATCGTATTGACCGCGATCAGCCAGGGGGCCAGCGACCAAGTTCAGAAACAAATTGAATCGCTCGGTGCCACGACCATCATCGTTCGAACCATCAAACCGCCCGAAGAAAAACTCGCAGAGCGGTCCGCTTCAAAGTACGGGTTGCTGCGTTCCGAACTGGACCAAATCATCGCGACCCTGCCAACCATCGAAAAGGCAGTCCCCATTCGCGAGATCCGTCGCCAGTTCACCTACCGAGATAACTTGTGCGACGGACGTCTGGTCGGCTGCACGCCGGGTTACGCCACCGTCAACCAACTCAAGATTCGCGAACGCGGCGGACGTTTCCTGACCGATGCCGATGGGCTGAACAACGAAAATGTCTGCGTCATCGCAACAGGCGTCGTCGAACGTTTGTTCCCCTACGAGGAACCGATCAGCAAACGAATCTACATTCCCGAGCACACCGATTTCTACCGGGTCGTGGGCGTCCTCGAAGCTCGCAATCCGTCTGCGGCAATCGGTGGTTCCTTGGATTCGCAAGACTTCTCCAAGGATGTTTACATCCCGATCCAGACGATGCAAAAGCGCATCGGTGACACGATCGTGACGCGTCGAAGCGGCCAGTTTCAAATCGAAATGATGGAACTGAATCAAATCACGCTGCAAGTGGAAAGAGTCTCGCAGGTTCGAACGAGCGCCGCGGTGATCCAGAACATCTTGGCCCCAAAACACGCCGACGTTGGTGACATCGCCGTGGTGGTTCCACTGGAACTGCTGGAACAAGCTCGCAACTTGAGACTGATGTTTCTAGGGATCGGGATCCTGATCGCCTGTATCTCGCTGCTCGTCGGCGGCATCGGAATCATGAATATCATGCTGGCCAGCGTCACCGAACGGACGCGAGAGATCGGCATTCGCCGTGCTCTCGGTGCCAAACGGGCAGACATCGTCCGTCAGTTTTTGGTGGAAACCATCGTGCTCAGCTTCGCCGGGGCCTTCCTTGGCATCTTGCTGGGATTCGCAGGGCCACCGATGTATCGATTGTTCATTGGATTGGTTGCCAGCGGTTTCCCTGAACAGTTTGAAGCCCTCCCCAGCGCCATCCGAGATTCGCAGCCTGCGA
This sequence comes from Rhodopirellula sp. JB055, assembly GCF_043100905.1. Lineage (NCBI taxonomy): Bacteria > Pseudomonadati > Planctomycetota > Planctomycetia > Pirellulales > Pirellulaceae > Rhodopirellula > Rhodopirellula sp. JB055. The sequence goes on from NZ_JBICHO010000308.1 coordinate 13,979, forward strand.
TCGTTTACGAAACCATTCCTTTGGCTGTCATCATCGCGGTCATGGTGGGTTTGGTCAGCGGACTGTACCCCGCGATTCGCGCCGCTCGAATGAATCCGATCGAAGCCCTGCGACACGAGTAAGATCCGTTGGCGTGCGGGAACTGGTTTCCCGCTAAAAATGCCGACGGGTGCTTTGCCTATCCTAAACGCCATCCGCTATCCTGGATGGCGAGAATTTCAACGGTCCCCCCGTCTCCCAACTTCATAGGACAACAACATGCGTGAAGTCTCGACTTCAAATCTCGGAAGACGCCAATTTCTAGCCGGCATGGCCGCAGGAGTCGGCACCGTCGCGCTCAGCAGCCCCCTGCGTGCCGCTGCCAACGAAGAAGTCCGCATCGCCGTCCTCGGCGCCGGTGGACGCGGCGGCGAATTGGCTCGCACCGTTCATGGCGTCAGTGGTGCCAAATTGGTCGCAGTCGCGGATCCGGATCAAAAACGAGCCGCTTCGCTGGCTGGCAAATTCGGAGCCAAGCCCTACAACGATTTGCGCGAAGTCTTGGACCTCGACAACGTTGACGCAGTCGTCATCACAACCTGCAACCACTGGCACTGCTTGGCCGCCATCTGGGCCATCGATGCAGGCAAAGACGTCTACGTCGAAAAACCTTTGTCGCACTCGCAGTGGGAAGGCCGGCAAGTTGTCGAAGCCGCCAAGAAGTCCGGCGCAATTGTGCAATTGGGAACTCAACAGCGCAGTGATCCCATCCAAATGGAAGCTCGCCAATTCCTTCACGAGGACAAAGGCCTCGGTGCAATCAAGTACGTCCAAGCCAACCGACTCGGAGTTCGCGGACCAATCGGCAAACGCGACACGCCACTCGAGATTCCCAAGGAAGTCAACTACGACTTGTGGCTCGGTCCTGCCCAAGACCAACCCATCATGCGGAACAGTCTTCACTACGATTGGCACTGGGACTGGAACACCGGCAGCGGCGAAATGGGCAACTGGGGTGTCCACATCCTGGATGACATTCGCAACGTTGCCTACCAAGACAAAGTCTCCACGCCGTCCAAGATGATCGCAGCCGGCGGTCGCATGGGATGGAACGATGCGGGCCAAACCCCCAACGTGCACTTCGCCCTGTTCGAAACCGAGCTCTTTCCGACCGTGATCGCCTTGAGCAACATGTCGATCAAGCCGGGTGAGAAAGGCAGTTGGAAAGTCCCCGGCGGCAAACCGATGACCGGCCCAGGCAGCGGCTATGTCGTCGTCTGCGAAGGCGGTTACTACCTTGGCCAGCGTGGCAGCGGCAAAGCCGTCGATATGGATGGCAAAACCATTCGCACCTTCAAAGCCAATGTCAGCACCGTGCCAGCTCACGTCAGCAACTTCGTTGAAGCGGTCAAGAGTCGCAAAGCCGACTCACTGGCTGCTCCAATCGAAAACGGTCACCACAGCACCGGCTGGTGCAACTTGGCCAACGTCGCCATGCGATGCGCCAGCAACTACAGCGACGAACAAGTTCGCTCCGCTTCGGAATTGCCAGCTTGGTCGGCCGTCCTCGACGACATGCACGAATCGCTGAAACGATACGGCGCGGACATGTCCGAATTGAAATCGGGCCCCATGCTCACCCACGATCCCAAGACGGAAAAGTTCGTGGGCGAAAACGCCGACGCAGCCAACCCATTCCTGCGTCGAGAATACCGTCCCGGTTACGAAGTCAAACCCGTCGCCTGATTGGTGAACGGCACTGGACTCAGCCACTTTCTAGACTCATCGCCTCGAACCTTTTGAGCAGGCCTTCGCTTGCTGCGATGGGTTGCAGTCATGCCGACGGAGAGCCTCCGTCGGCTACAGTGCCACTGCGTTTGCGGACGGTCACTGGCACCAGCCGTGACCAGCGTCAACTGTCGCGTCGCAAATCCGAACGGGGCGGCGATCGCAAATCAGCAAAGTATTTCTTCCAGGCTGATTTGTCATAGCCAAAGTCGACGTCCGGTGCGATCGACCGAAGCAAGTGCAAGACTTCTGCATGCCGGTGTGGCGTTTTAATGACCACCTGCTTGCTGCCTTGAGAGAACCCACCGCCTCCCTGGTTGTCGAAACCGGCTCGCGAACCGCCACCGACCTGCTGCGTTCGCTCTTCGATCGTGATTAAGGCGTCGATGTAGGCGAACGCGGCTTCTGAATTGGGAAAGAACGACAGCGCTCGCGCCGCCGCTTTGACCTGCTGCGGATTGTTGCTTTTCAGCCACGGCATGTAGGTCGCTACCGCTGAACTGGTCTCATTGGATTGCAACCATCGCAAGGCTTCTTCGCGAATCACATCGTCCGGTTCCAGCAACCCAGTTTTGACGATCGCTTCCACGGCCACACCGGTTCGAAGCTCCATCAATTTCCGAAGCCACGCCATCCGCACGGGACGCATGCTGGAGCCGCGTTTCTGCGAGTCAATCAGCTCCTTCGCAATCGCTTGTGACGCCAACGGATCCTCAATCGCGTTTAACTCTGCCATCGCTTCGGCATCGCCATTCTTGATCTTGGAAAGCAGTTGCTTGATCGTCTTGATCCAACGCTTGGCGGTCTTGTCATTCTGATCCGCCGCCTTTCGCCAAGCCAGAACCTCGGGCAGCACCCATTTTCCCCGGCGGTCTTTCACCAAACCTTGGTTGCGACGCCAAACCTCCGTGAGTATCCACTTGCCATCACGCTGGGTGTAACCCAGGGCGGCTCGGGCGTTGGGATGATCGGGCAGCAAATCAATGGTGCGCATCAAGTGATACTGGCGCTGCTGCAACAGATTGTTCTGCTTGCACCAAGTCGCCAGTGCGTAGTGGGCCCGCCCGTCCTGACCGGCTGCCACCACACGACGCCGATATTCGCTCAGTTTTTCCTCGCCAACAATCATTCGCGAATTTGCTTTTGCGATTGCGACGGAAAGCTCTGGATCGACCTGCACCAAGACGTATGGCGTCTTCTTTCCCTCGACTTCGCGGACTTTACCGGTCAGTTGCCCGCCGGTGCTCAACAGCAGCGTGTCCGCGTTGGCAGGCTCCATCGGGAGGCTCACCAACCCCGTTGCGCACACCACCCCAGCCAAAATTCGCGTCTTCCAACGGGAAATGAACGGACGTTTCAGGGTGACAGGGGGTAAATCAGGCATGGTCCAATTCCTTGGCTCAGACGGCGAAAGGGAGCGTCTCAACCCAATTATACGTCAAACACACGTGGATCCACTTCAATCGACTCAAGCGGATTCCTCTGGCGGCCGATCTGGATACTTGACCATTCAGATCATGTTTGTAAGGTTTCACAATTCCAAAGTCTTTCAGACGGCTTTTTTGGCGGTCTGGAGATGGATCGCAATGCCCATTCGCCTGAACGAGACAGCCGTGGTGAACCCCACCTATGTCCCCTCTGAATTCGAATCACCCCCTGCCTCGGATGAGTCAGTGCCCAAAACATCTCTGCGCGTGCTGACGCCCGCCGAAATCGCTCACAATGCCGCTGCCGCCGGTCCTGACGTGGATGCTCAGGGCATTCCAACGAAACGTGGTGCCTTGGCCGCCGATCCGCCACTGAACCCCACCGAGGAGTTTTTGGCGGAGTTGAAACGGGACAGTGATTCCCTGGAATCGGCGACGCCTCAGGAAATCTTGAAGTGGGCGGTGGACCGTTTCGCTCCCAAGTTCACGATGGCGACCGCGTTCGGCCCCGAAGGCATGACGATCATTCACATGCTGGCGACGATCGCTCCGGAAACTCCGATTTTCAATTTGGAAACCGGCTATCAGTTCCAAGAAACCCTCGATCTTCGTGAGAAGGTCAAAGAGCGCTATGGGATCGAAGTCCAGTACAAATATCCCGACACCACCGTCGAAGAGTTTGAAGCCCTTCACGGCGGACCGCTCTACAAAACAGACCCCAACCGTTGCTGCTTTGAACGCAAACTGCGAGTCCTGCATCGGGCCGCCAGCGGTTGGCACGCTTGGGCCAGCGCGATTCGTCGCGACCAAAGTGAAGATCGCGCCAAGGCACCGATCGTTGGCTGGGACAAAAAGTTTCAACTGGTGAAAATCAGCCCTCTGGCGAACTGGACCAAAAAAGATGTGTGGTCGCTGATTTCGAAAGAAAGCATCCCGTACAACCCGCTGCACGATCAAGGTTATCCGAGCATTGGCTGCCAAGCCTGCACACGTCCCGTCCAAATTGGCGAAGATGAACGAGCAGGGCGATGGAGCGGATTCCAAAAGACCGAATGTGGACTGCACACCTCGGACTGACTTTGATCGGTTGTCCCCTGCTCGGAGAAACTAGCGATGGTGATCAACGCTGCCGTTCATTACGCCTGTCTGGCGATGATGGACCTGGCCATGCACTGCAAAGACGGGCAACCCGTCCGTACGTCCGAGATCACGGTACGCCATGACATTCCTGGCCCTTACTTGGTTCAGATCCTGCGCACGCTGAAATCCACCGGTTGGGTCCGCGCCGTGCGTGGTGCTCAGGGTGGCTATGTCTTGGCCGTCGACCCCGACTCGATCACGTTGCTCGATATCGCGGAGGCAATCGGATGCACCGAATCGACGGATCGAGGTGACCAACCCATGTCAGACGCTCAACGCGCACTGCAACGACGTTGGAACGAAGCCTCCGAAGAATCCCGAGCACGTCTGGCACGCGTCCGACTGGGCGATGTCGTCCGAGAATGCCAAGACGTTGCTGCGCCGATGTTCTACATCTAAGCAGGCTGGCAGGGATGACCGGGTAGGGATGACCAGGTAGGGATGACCGGGCAGAACCATCTGAGCCGTTTAGGCGGAAGCCCCATTGTACATCGGAACAATGACGTTTCCCGAAACAGTTCCCCTATCGAAAGCCACCTGCAGCGCCGATTTGACAAGCCTTTCTCATCACCCTCCCTCAGGACGTTCGATCAACAAGTGGTGGCTAGCGTCTGGGTGTCGCCCCGGATGGGGCCGTCGTACTTAGCTTGGCGCGGAAGTCCTAAGTGACCTTTCCCAAACGAACAACGCCACCGATCCCAAGAATTGGAATCGGTGGCGTTCGTTCTTAAAAGGTTGCCTGGGCCAAGAAGTCAGACTACCCGAGCAGCGACAACACGTTCTGAGGGTTCTGATTTGCCAGCGACAACACGTTCGTTCCGGACTGAACCAGGATCTGTGCCCGAGTCAAGTTCGCCGACTCCTGCGCGAAGTCAGCGTCTCGAATCGAGCTTTCTGCTTCTTCCAAGTTTGCGAGCGTCTCGTTCAAGCTGACCAAGTTGCTTTCCAAACTCGTGGCTTGGAATGCACCGAGTCGCCCACGAAGACTGGTGACTTTATCGATCACTTCGTCGATGACCGACGCGGCTCCGTTGACGTCATTGGTCAAGCTCTTCGCTTGGCCACTTCCCAGTTCATACAAGCGTCCCGAGGCACCACCAAGCTGACCAGTGCTCAAGCTCCCGATGCCCAGACGAGCCTGTTGGTTGCTGGTGACGTCCGGCCCCAATTGAAACAGAGCACCGCCACCGGTGATCGAGAACGAGAAGTTGGCAGAACTGCCATTGTCGACCGTCACTTCCAAATCCAACGAAGACGTGTTGATCGACAACGTGTTTGCTCGTCCGTTGGCCTCCACGCCGTTGACAGTGGCTGAGATGTCCTGCCCTGTTGACCGCGTTTCCGCCAACGAGGATTCGAAGGTTCCTGCACCGCCTTCGTTGATCACGTCGATGTTGATCAACGCTTCGGACCCGTAGTCCGTCGAAGTGAACGTCAACACGCCGGTTTCCGTGCTGGCCGAAATCCCGGTGCTGTCGCTGACCAAATTGATCGCCGCAGCGATCTGGTCTTGCCCAGTTCCTCCCGCGAAGTTGAACGTTTCGGCCCCTTGGGCTCCGTTGAGCTGGAACACCAAATCATCCAACAGCACCTCACCACCAGTGTTGCCTGTGGTCAGCGGGGACGTCGGGGCAACAAATGCGTTCGACCCCGAATTGTTGGTGCTCGTGAACAGGTTGGTGCCTTCCGAATCTTGGACCGCGTCAATGGCAGTCGCGATTGCGGCGTAGTCCCGGTTGGTGGGAGTCGCGGCTTGCGAGTTATAAGTCACGGTCAGAATCTTCTGCTCTTCATCAAACGATGCCGTTGCAGCGTCATCGGCTGCGGCATCATTCAGATCAACAAATTCGATTTGAACGTTATTGAATTCCGAACCTTCTGCGATGGCATCCACTTGGAACGCGACATCGGCGGTAACATCGGTGGGCAATGTCCCGGGGGTACCGGCGACCGCTGTTCCCGAAGCCGAAAATCCTTCTTCCGCGTTGATCAAACCCTGGATCACCGAGGCACTCGCATCGGCATCGACTTCTCCAGGATTCGCCGAGTCCCCCGCGAAGTTGCCCGTGATGGTCAGCACTCCGGTGGTGTCATCATAGGAAACCGCACCCGTGTTCGAATTCGTGGGATCATCCACAAACGCGACACTGGTGAACCCGTCCGGTCCAACGATGTCGATCGATTCGCCGTTGATATCCGCCGTCGTGGAACTGCCGAAGCTGACGGAAGCCGGTGCCGCGGGACTGAATCCACCCGTCGTCACAGTTGCCTGGGTGGCCGCGGACTGAACAACGATTTCCACGTCAATCTGACCGGTGATGCCTAGGTTGGCTTGGTCAATGTTGACATCTCGAATCGAATCCACACTCCCCGCGGTGGAAACGAAATCCAACGATCCATCGAGCAACTTGCGACCTTGAAAAGTCGTGGTCTGTGCAATCCGGTTGATCGCTTCCAACGACGAATCGATTTGCAACTGGTTAGCGGCAATCTCTTCGGTGGACAACGCCCCGTTGTTGGCGGCCTCGACAACCAAGCCGCGAACGTCGTTGAGCAGGTTGCTGACTTGACCAAGAGCACTGTCTGCGGTGCTGATGATTTGGCTGGCACGACGCGTGTTGCTGATCGCTCGTCCCAAACTGGTCACTTCACTTCGCAACGCTTCACTGGCGATCAAACCAGCAGGATCATCCGCCCCGCTGTTGATTCGCAAACCCGTGCTCAATCGAGTCAATGCCGTCTGCAAGTCATCGTTGCTAGCCTGCAATCGGTTTTGTGCAACGAGCGACGAAACGTTGGTATTGATTCTTGTCATGGGGGCGAACTCCGTTTCCGATTGACTTCAATCCAAGTCGGGAAAGGCCGCAAATCCGCGGTCGTGACTCAGAAGCAAAAAGTGAGGCAGCGGCCTCATGCCGCCAACCGATGTTTCATTTCCTCGTTCGTATCGTCCGGTTTGCCCCAATCATGGCAATGAAACCGCGCGAATCACGCCCTGCCGTGATCACAGCACGTCGCACCAGGAATGATTGGTAGAATCGGAGCAATGCAAGCAAGCTGCCTGATAGGAAAACTTTGACATGCTAATCTCATTGGGAACATCAACTCCACGTTGCCTCCGACGCCATTGCCATACCACGAGCTCACTGATTCAGTGGCTTTTCGTCGTCTTTCTAGCATTCGCCGCCCTTCAACACGCCCCTGCCATCCGCGCCCAATCCTCGGCCTCGCCGGAAACCATTCGGGATGCTTTTCGCGAAACGCACCAGGGATTCAGCAGCGATGAATTGATCCTGCAAGACAAACTCCGAAACGCTTTCCTTCGAGAATTGGACATCACACCCGACGACGAATCGCAATTTGATGCGCAACGAGTGGCTCTGCGAGCACTGCTGCAACTTCGCAAACGTGGTGACCTCGATGTCCCGACCACACAACGATCCAAGGAAGCTTCGGCATCGATCAACGCCGCGATTCCGACCGCCGAGATTGCCATCCGAACCGTTCTGGATCGACACGATGCGATGATCGACGACGTGCTCTGCGATCCCAAAATGCGAAACGAATTGCAACGCGAAGCAGAACGACTGTCCCAAAACATCAATGCAGAAACCGTTCGCCGAGCGGTTCTTCGACTTCGCAAATCACGCCGACTTCGTCCCGAACTGGTTCTTCGAGTGGCTGATTGGGATCGAACCGTGACGACACACCCCATGAAGCAACTGGACCTGGAGTCGCTTCCCAATGCCCCCGGCGTTTAACGTTTACGGTACTACACCGGTTACCACTACAATGGTGAAGCCCATAGTATGGGGGAACGGATTGCTGACCACCACCGCGGCAGTCACAACGCCGGCCAAGCAGGTGTGCGCCGCG
>NZ_JBICHO010000309.1:0-5545 GCF_043100905.1 Rhodopirellula sp. JB055
AGGCGACGAGTCCTTGGTTTTGACTCCAGTTCAGGACTCGTCGCCTCGTCCACTACCCTAAAAATAGGTCGTGACAGACCACTAGTGTCGCAACAGATCAGATAGCGACTTGGCGAGTGATGAAAAACGAAAAGGCAACCACTGCCGTCCCCGTTGATCGCGCACCGTCCATTGCGAATTGACGAGCTTCTTGTGCATGACGTAGGCATCGACGTAGCCCTTTTCGGGATGATGAAATGCTTCCGGAAGAGTTCCGACGATGTTGAATCCCAATTTTTCCCAGAGCCGGACGGCTGCGGCGTTTGTCGAGACCACAAAGTTGAACTGCATCGCTCGGTATCCGTCCTGGCGTGCCTCTTGCTGTGAGTGTTCGCACATCTGCGAAGCGACGCCCATCCCGCGAGCCGAATTGGCAACGATGTAACCGCAATTGCAAACGTGCGATCCTTGTCCCGGTTGATTCGGTTTCAGGTAGTACGTCCCAAGGATCGTGCCGGTCTTGTCCTCCGCCACAAAGGTTTTCGCGGCCCCCGCAACCCAGATCTCGTATGCCGCTTCCGAGGTGATGTCACGCGGATACGGGTAGGTGTCTCCGCGGCGAAAGGCAGGTTCCACAACGGCCCACGTTGCTGGCCAGTCCGCGTCGAAAAGCGGACGAATTTGAAAGGGACTAGAAGGCATGATCGTACTATCCGGGAATGACTGGCGCTGCACTCCACTCAGTCTAGTGATCTGTCAAAGTAAAAGGTGAGGGTTGTTCGTAGATGACGAGGCGACGAGTCCTTGGTTTTGACGCCAGCTCAGGACTCGTCGCCTCGTCCACGACCCTAAAAATAAGCCGTGAAAGACCACGAGCAGGATCGATTCATGCGAGTCTTTGTGGGCGAGTTCCTCTGTGGCGGTGGCATGGCTTCCACACCCTTGGAACAAATCTCGCCGTCGTTACTGAACGAAGGACGAGCGATGTGGCACGCGTTGGTCACCGATCTCGCAGCCTGGGCAAACGTGCTCACGCCGCTCGATGCCAGACTGAATGACCTTGCGGATGATCTGCCCCGCAACGTTCAGCGATTCACATTGAATGCATCTGCAGACCTGCAGGACGCTTGGCTGGACGCGGCCCGGGCGTGCGACGTCGCGATCGTTGTCGCCCCTGAAACCGACGGCGAACTCCATCGCTTGGTCACCCTTTTTCGCGAATCAGGCGTGAAGGTACTGGCGGTGGATGAGACGGTGATCCGCATGACCACTGACAAATGGCTAACCGCCCTGTGGTTGGACGAACATGGCATCGCGACGCCTGCAACCTGGACCAACCCACGCGAATCAAACAACGGCGCGTTCCACAAAATTTCCCGACGAGGATCCGTTGGATTGGACGCCAAACGCTGGGTCCGAAAACCTCGCGATGGATGTGGTTCCGATTCGATTCGTGTCTTCGATGACCGTGCGTCGGCCGGTTCGAATTTGCAGAGCCATGAGATCATGCAGGCCTGGGTGGAAGGCCGCCCGGCATCGATTCTGGTCGTTGGTGGAATGACCTGCGCAACATCCAACCGAGTGCCAGCGCCAATCGTCTGTCCCGTGATGTGGCAACATTGCGATTGGGATGCGGGCGATTCCGCGCGGACCAGCCAATCTTGCCCCACATCGATTTGCTATCGAGGAGGCAGCGGGCCAATCGAACCGGATTTGCAATCACGCGGTCGGGCACTGGCCGATCAAGTCTTGCAAGCGATGCCGAAACCGCCGCGAGGATTCTTGGGGATCGACCTCCTCTTGGGCGATCGACCGGAAGACGACTGCGTGATTGAGATCAACCCTCGGCTGACAACCTCGTACATCGGTGTTCGCGAGCTGGCGAGTCAAAACTTGACCTCGATTTGGAATTCGCCCGAGCGTTTGAATTCGCCTGGGGCCATCGACACAGGCCACTGCAACAAAGTGTCCAGCGAGCGTCCGTTTGGATGCTCCTCCGATCAAGTCCGCTGGACCGTGGAAGGCGATGTCCACGTCGTGGATCACAGGTCGGACGCCCGTTGATGGCTCACATTCTCGATGCCATCGCAAAGAAACCGCCGGCGCAGCCGCCGCAGATGATCGCGGTCAGGGCTGCCTTCCAGTTGTCGCGAAAGTGGCGAATGACAAAGATCGGAACGTAGAGGATCGTCAGCGAGAGCAGTCCCTCGTTGCGACTGACCTTGAACGCACGAGCGATCAAAGTCAGCACACACCCGATGGCGACCATGGCAAACGCGGAACCGCCCAAGTTGCAAAACATTTGCAGCGGCTTGAATTGCAATTGCTCGGTGCGGCGGGATGCATTGACGGCTAAAACGGCGATCACCACGGCACTGCCGACGATGAACAAGATCAACGCCAACATCCAAGGAGGCATGCCTGCTCCCTTGTGCATTTTCTCTTGCAACGCGACATCGCGGACCATGTCCTTTTCCGCTTTCATCAACGCCAGGGTGCCCATGTCGATGTCGACACCGGCAACCTTGTGGCCTTCCATGTTGGTACCGGTTTCCTTGTTGTAGCCGCACTTGGTGCACAAAACGGCACCGGCTGCCATTTCCGATTTGCAAGCCGGGCAGACTGCCGCGATTTGGCGGTCGAACCCCTCTTCGGCAAACAAATCGTCGAGCGAGTCTGAGGACGCGGCCGGAGAGGCCTGACGGGGCGTGGCGGGACGGGCCCCCGCTGCCTGAGGTTTCGCGGCACGAGGTTTGCCAGTTTGGGAGCTGGGGCTCTGAGGAGCGGCTGTCTTCTTCGCCCCCCCGGCTGCTGGCACGCGAATCGCTTTGCTGCAGGCGGGGCATTTGACCGCTTTCCCGGCAAATTCATCGCGGACGCTAAGTTGTTTGCCACAAGAGCATTGCAAGCGAATCGGCATCAAGAAATCGTTGGCAAAAGGGGAAGGCGGGCGTTTCCCGCAACCAGACGAGCCTGTCCAGGCTGAGACAGACCGCTTGGTGATGCGGTTCGGGGGTTAGTATAGATGCAATTGCCCGAAACGACGACTCACAATCAAAGCTTGGAGGTGTCTCCCAGGTGCTAGTAATTCTCCTTTGCTTAAGCAAACTTGTGAAATAATCTCAGCTCCGCGAATTCGTCGGCCTCCCGCCTGAACATCTAACCTGAACTTTGCATCGTGAATTCACCTGAACGTGACCTTTCCGAACGCCTCGCGAAGCTCTCTCCGGAGCAGAGAGCCGCCCTGCGAAAACGATTGGGCCGTTCATCGTCGACGCCGTCCGCTGATTCCAAGACGGCCGGCTCGCAGCCCAAAACCGCGACGCCAGAACCCATTGCGATCGTCGGGGTTTCGTGTCGATTTCCCGGGGCACCGGACTTGGACGCTTACTGGAAAGTCATTTCCGAAGGGATCGATGCGACCGCGGAAATTCCCCCGGAACGCTGGGACGTGGATTCGCTCTACGACCCCACGGGGCAAAAAGCCGGACGCATGTCGGTTCGTCGAGCGGGAATGATCGACAACATCGATCAGTTCGACCCCAAGTTCTTTGGGATCTCGCCACGTGAAGCGGCACGAATGGATCCTCAACAGCGGTTGCTGTTGGAAGTCAGTTGGGAAGCGTTTGAGATCGCCGGCATTCCGGTTTCCAGCCTGGCGGGAACCCCCGTGGGTGCTTACGTCGGAATCGGAGGCACGGATTACTCAAAGGTCCCCTCGACTTACGACGGTTACTACCAATACATCGACGCGCATGTCGGGACGGGAAACGCCCTTTCCATTGCCGCCAATCGGTTGTCCTACATCATGGACCTTCGCGGCCCCAGCATGGCGATCGACACAGCGTGTTCGTCATCGACGATGGCGATTCACTTGGCCGTTCAAAGCTTGCGTGCCGGGGAATGCGACGCGGCGCTTGCTGGTGGCGTGAATGCGATTTTGACTCCCGAGACCACGATCGCGTTTTCGAAAGCTCGCATGTTGTCGCCGGATGGTCAGTGCCGCCCGTTCGACGCTGATGCCAACGGCTACGTTCGCGGCGAGGGTTGCGGCATGTTGGTGCTGAAACGACTGAGTGATGCGGAGCGGGACGGCGATCCGATCTGGGGCACGATTTTGGCCAGTGCGACCAATCAAGACGGTCGAACCAGTGGCATCACCGCGCCCAACGGCGTGTCGCAACAAGCGGTCATTCGCTCCGCTCTTCGCGAAGCAGGTTTGCCCGCCGCGAGAATCAACTATGTCGAGGCTCATGGCACCGGAACTCCCTTGGGCGACCCCATTGAAGTTGATGCTCTGACACAAGTCTTCTCCGGAAAACCCGGTGTCGACCCGCCGTGTTATGTGACCAGTGTCAAAGCCAACGTGGGCCATATGGAAACGGTCTCGGGCGTGGCCGGCATCATCAAATTGTTGTTGATGATGCGCCACCAAACCATTCCCGGTCAGCTCCATCTGAAAAAGCTGAATCCGCGAATGACACTGAAGCGTTCTCGTGTTGTGATCCCTGCCCAGTCACCACCTTGGCCAGTGGATGGTGAACCACTGATCGCAGGTGTCAGTTCGTTTGGCTTTGGTGGCGCCAACACGCACTTGTTGGTGCAACAGCACTTGCCCAAGGCAACCTTCAATCCAGCCGATTCGTTCGACACCCAAGAGCGAGCCCGCCACGTGTTGAGTTTGAGTGGCAAAAGCGAAGCCGCCATCGCCGAGGTTGCCTCGCGATTGAAACAGCACCTCGACCACAGCGATGACGACGTGGTGGATGTCGCACACACCATGAACGTGGGCCGAGTTCATCACACCTACCGAACCGCGGTTGTGTTTGAAGACGCAAAGCAACTCAGCCAGCAACTGACGCAGTTGAGCGAAGGAAAAAAAGGCCCTGGCATTCGCAGCGGCCAAACCGTGACCAGTCGAGCCACTCGCACGGCGTTCCTGTTCACCGGTCAAGGTTCGCAATCACCTGGCATGGGCAAAGGCCTGTTTGAAACCCAACCGGTATTTCGCAAGGCAATGATGCAGTGCGATGAAATTCTCTCCAGCGTGTTGCCCAAACGATTGCGAGAGGTCCTGTACGGCGACGGGCCGGATTCAGAACTGGTGCACCAAACCCGGTACACCCAACCGGCCCTGTTCGCGGTCGAGTATTCACTCGCGAAGCTCTGGTTGTCGTGGGGAATGAAACCCAGTGTTGTGTTGGGACATAGTGTCGGGGAATTCGCGGCGGCATGCATCGCAGGGGTGGTCTCGCTGAAAGACGCGTTGAACTTGATCGCTGAGCGCGGCCGATTGATGGGCGAGTTGCCTGCCGGCGGTGGCATGACCGCGATGTTTGAATCGGCGGAAGTCATCGGCAAACAATTGCAGGCGTTTCAATCGTCGGGCAGCGGAACCCTTTCGATCGCCGCAGAAAATGGCCCGCAGAACACGGTCGTTTCCGGCGCACAGGCGGACCACGAAACGTTAGCCAAAAACTGCGAAGAACATGGAAAAGCGACGAAAGCACAGCAGGTCTCGCAAGCGTTTCAAAACCAGTTGATGTAAACCAAGCTAGATTAATTT
>NZ_JBICHO010000310.1:0-15926 GCF_043100905.1 Rhodopirellula sp. JB055
CAAGTCAATTTGCCTGCGATCACCGACAAGGACCGAACGGATCTGATGGCGGGAGTCAAAGCCGGCATCGACTTTGTCGCGCTTTCATTTGTTCGCCAAGCAGCCGACGTTGACTCGCTGCGAAAATTTTTGGTTGAACACGATTCTCACGCTCGAATCATTTCGAAGATCGAAGACCAAGCTGGCGTTCGCAACATGAAAGCGATCATCCGGCAATCCGACGCCATCATGGTGGCTCGCGGGGACCTGGGCATCGAAATCGATTACCACCGATTGCCATTGGTTCAAACCGAGTTGATTCGTGCCTGCCAAGAAGACGGCAAGCCGGTCATCATCGCCACGCACTTGCTCGAATCGATGATTCACTCACCGGTTCCAACACGCGCCGAGGTGTCGGACGTTTCCAACGCGATTCGCGAACAAGCTGACGCAGTGATGTTGTCGGGCGAGACCACGACGGGCAAATACCCGCTGGAGTCGGTGGGAGTGTTGCAGAACATCATCGGCAGCATTGAACCCACGGTTAGCCGTCAACTGAATTCGAAAATTGTGCTTCGCGAGCCGAAGTCGATGATGCTGCGATCGGCCTGCACGCTGGCACAGGAGATGGGTGATTCTGGAGTGGTTGTTTTCACACGCAGCGGTTTCCTCGCTTATGTGCTCGGCGCTCTGCGACCTCGTGGGGTGCCGATCTTTGCCTTCACTGATGTGGAGCACACGTTCCACCATCTGCTGTTGCCTTGGGGAGTGGAACCATTCTTCATGGAGTTCTCGGATGACCACGACGAAACCATTGCCAATGCCTTGGATGTGCTCAAGGAAAGCGGTTGGTGCAAACCGGGCGTTTGGTTGGGAGTCATCACCAACGCCTTGGCCGACGAAAAAATCATCGACACGCTGCAGCTCCGGCAAGTCACCTGAGACTCGGCTGAGCAGACGTCGAGTCGTTTTACTTCCCCTTTCTTTTGAGAGGTGCGAAGCGTCAGAGTAGAACAGTTGTCCTCAACTGTTCCGTCGGGCTGCGTTCCACCACCGAGCCACATTGCAACTCAGTCCATCTTCAAATGTCCGCGTGGACGGACTCACTCGACCTTTCCCAAAAATTCGTATCGGGGGAGGCGTGCCATGTGGAATTCCGCCGAAAAGCGGTGCTGGACGAACTGGTCAGCCAACCATCTGTTTCGCGAGTCCAAAACCCTGTTCTACGAATCGCTCCGGTTCACGGTTTGGTTGAGTCGTCACGCGAAGAATTCAAGGGTTTCTTCCGTGTGAATTGGCACACTCGTTGCATTTTCGACCTTGCAATTCGGCGGCGTCTGTCAGTCTGACATTCCTCGTCGAACAAGACTGATTCCACAAACTTTGCTTGCACAATCGTGTGAACGGAGGATCAAAAATGTTAGCGACACGTTGGGAACCTTGGAACGAACTGAATCGCCTTTCGCGTGAGATGGACCGGTTGTTCACTCGCGGTGTTCCATCGAGTACGTCCGCGTTCACCTTCCCCGCTTTGAATGTCTGGGAAGATGACGGCACGGTCTATGCCGAAGCGGAACTGCCCGGGTTCAATTCCGATCAGCTTGAGATCTATGTCGATGCGAACCAGCTCACTCTCAAGGGCGAGCGGACCGCACCCGAGATGGAAGGTGGAACCTGGCACCGTCAAGAACGCGGGTTCGGTAGCTTCCATCGAATGATTGAACTTCCTGCAGATGTGGATGCCGACCAAGTTTCGGCTGACTTTCAAAACGGCATTCTGAAGATCAGGCTGCCAAAGAGTGAGACCGCCCGACCACGCCGAATCGAAGTTCAGTCGAACTGACCGATCGGCTTTCCCTTGACCTACCCTTTTTGATTGATTGGAGAAACTCATGAGCACTGTCATGACGACCCATTCCAATGGGGCAGAAAAGAAGACGACCTCCATGACTGGCCCCAAAAAACGACCTGAAAAGCATTCCGAGAATGCAACTCGAGGAACGACGTTCACGCCGCGATTTGACATTTGGGAAGGCGAGCAGGAGTTGACGCTCCTGGGCGATCTGCCTGGTGTCGATCCAGCGGACTTGGACGTTCAATTCGAAAACCGATTGTTGACGATCCGTGGCGAGGTTAAACGGCAAGCGTCCCCGGATTCTTACCTGCTGTCTGAGTACGAAGTCGGCGACTTCCAGCGAAGCTTTACGATCGGTGAAAAGATCGATGCGTCTGGGATCACTGCGGAGATGAAAGACGGCGTGCTGACGTTGCACCTACCCAAGTCCGAGGAAGCCAAGCCTCGGCGAATCAAAGTGCAAGCAGGCTGAGACCTGTGACGGAAAGAACGGTTGGTGTGTCAAATGAAATTGACCTTGCGGGATGACCGCAAGGTCTTACGTTGATGAGGTGGACAGAAGACGTGCGACCCAAGCGAGTTCAGTGAACTCAGTGGATCACGTTCATTGTCCGCAGTGCCTCTTGGATCTTTGATTTGGTCTCATCGCAAACGTTGCTGAGCATGGGCTGAATCGGACCCGTGTCCGCAACGCCGGCGAGTGCGACCGCCTCGTGCAACACTCGAATGGGGTGAATACCATCGCGAAGATTTTCCAGAGGTTGGAAGTATTGCCGGATGGATTCCGCCATTTCCATGTCGCCGCCTTGGATGGATCCGAGCATGTCCATGCTCTTGCTTGGTGCGACACACACGCAACCGCTGGTGAAACCGGTGATGCCAAAGTCACGCAGGTGAACGATCGCGGGTTGCTCTCCAATGCCACTGACAATTCGTTCGGCGGGGAACGCATCGATGACTTCGCGAAGGTAGTCGTCTTCCGCAGGGTTTTCGCGAACGACTGCGTACTTGATCCATGAGATCACGCCGTCAGCGTCCAGGGATTTCAAATCTTCGGGCGACAGCCAACGATCGTGTTTCAAGTAAACAACCAGTGGTTTGCCGTATTGCTCGGACAGCTTTCGGATGCCGGTGGCGATGCCTGCCGAGTCGACGATGTCGCGCGACGGCAACAGCATCGCGGTGCCAAAATCGAATTCTTGCAAGATGTTGATCTGGTCCGATGCGATTCCAAAGGAGGGACCAAAGGATGGCACGACCGTGGTGTCTGGCCCCGCGGAATCCGAGATCATCCCCAGCAGATCGTCGAAGTCAGCCAGGCTGGTGTGGTAGAGCACCGCATTGCCGCCGTACAGCAGCGAACGCACGCCACCGGCTTCCAGGAATCGGATGATTTTTTCGTTCTCGTCGGCATCGATTTGGTAGTCCGCATCGCGAGCCAATGGCGGCACGGCAAAGACCGATTCGGAGAGCAGGTTGGGATTGAACGGTCCAGTTTTCATGGTGGGAACTCAGAGGACGGGGAAGGACACTGGGCGGGGAAGAACACTCAATTCTTGGCACACAAAGTAACTCCTTCGTCATGTGGAAGCGACGGGAGCATCACTTTGCGGTTGCAAATGAGGGCGGGCGTCTTTGTCAGCATCCTGGGCCCACCGAATCCTGGCCCACCGAAAATAACGTCCTGAGCGAACGGGAGGTTTGGGTGGATTGTGCGATGTTGCGAAAACGCAACGTCTGTGTGTTTGGCGGGACGGTCTCGGCAAAATAGTGAGTTTGAGACTCTCGGGAGGTCGCAAAAGTGTCGTTTTTCACGGGTTTTTTCTGCAAATGGCTCAAGTCTTGCCTACTCTTATTTGTGCGGCAGTTTTGGGCCCAAGGATGCCTGCCGCGCCAATGGTTCGCCCTTTCCTTTGGGGCCGCCATTGCAACAATCCAGATGTGACTCACGGTTTGTACACCTGCCTTCTCGACTGATCGAGGTCGTCGGTGCGGCGCCTGAGTTTTCCTTTTTGAGACTTGCCACCATGACCGTTTCGACTCGTATCGGCCTTCGCCTCAAAGACCTCTGTTTGAATGAACGCATGATTCACACTGCTCTGTCATCGAAACTTGCCAAACTCTCGGCACTGAGTTGCCTGCTGGCTGCCGGCACGGCATCGGCTCAGGATGCATGCTGTTTCACGCCGCAATATCGCTTGCAAACGCAAACGATCATGCAGCCAGAAGTCGTCGAACGCATGCGACTGACCTATGAAACTCAGTATGTCGAAGAAGAGGTCAAAAGCTATCGTCCGGTCTTGAAGACTCGGGTCGAAGAACGTGAGGTCACCGTTCCGGAAACCGTCACCGAAACCGCTTTTCGTGAAGAACGCTACACGATCTACAAACCGGTGACGGAAACTTCCTATCGCGACGAAACGGTCACTCAAACCCGATACGTCAACGAGACCGCTGAACGCGAAGAACGTGTCACGACCTATCGCCCCGTGACCGAAACTCAAATGTACCAACAGCAGTACCAGGTGCAGCGTCCGGTGACCGAAACCCAGATGGTCCAGCGACAGTACATGGTCCAGCGGCCAGTCACTGAAACGCAAATGCAAACGCAACAGGTCACGTCCTATCGACCTGTCACAACCGTCCAGCAGCAAACGGTCGACGCGGGCGGCTACGTGCCACAGACCACCGTCACGCCGAGCCAGTTGCAGTACGGTTTGGGTTGGAATCCACGGGCTTACTACCAGCCTGGTCCGCTCGGATTGCTGGCCTACCCACGTGGTGCCGCGACTGCAGTGCCTGTGGTCACGCCACCCAAGGTGCAGACCCAAATGGTCTATCGCCCCAACTACGTCAATCAACAAATTGCACAAACGCAGTACGTGCCAGAGGTTCAGCAAGTCCAACGTCCGATCCAAGTGACTCGGATGCAGTCGGAAATGGTGACTCAGAACGTGCCCGTCACCGTGCAACGCATGCAAACTGAAATGGTCACGCAAAACGTTCCCGTTCAAACGACGAAGATGGTTCCGCAAACGACTGTGCGGAAAGTGCCCTACATTGTGCAGCGTCCTGTGACAGAAACGTCCACACGCAAAGTGCCAGTGCAACGAAAACGTTGGGTCGCTGAAGAAGTGGTTCGCAAGGTTCCCGTGCAAACCAGTCGTGTCGTCTACAAGACTCGTCGTGAACCGATCACGGTGAAGTACTACGAACAGGAAGAAGTCGTGCAAGTCGTTCGTCGGCCGGTCTCGGTTCCGCGATACCAAAAGTATCAAGTCCAACAAATGGTTCCGCGAACCGTGGTTGAGCGCGTGCCGTTGTCCTACGTCGATCCATTTAGCCCCGCGATCACAAGTGGCTACTCATCGCTCCACCCAATCATCGAATCAAATCCTTATTCTTCGAACTACTCCAGTTCATCGAGCTACCTGGGGTCTTCGGTCATCTCCGAGCCTGGTTCAGTGATCAGCTCAAGGCCCGTTCTGGAATCGGATGAAACCGAACTGGACGCTCCTTATCAATCCGATGATTCCGAGCCAAGTTCCACGATGGGCAAAGTCGAGTTTGGCGCTCCGGAGCCGGACTCCAACAGCGATCTGCCCGACAACTATGACCATCTTTTTGATCCACAGGATTCAGATGAAGTCGAGCAACCTCAGTTGGACGACAAAGAAGCCAGTTGGAAACGTCGTGGAACCAACGGGCAACCGGCTAGCGTTCGCAACATTTCTCACCGTGTACGTTGGAACCCAACCTTCGCTCGTGAGCTGTAGTTCACATTCGAAAAACGGTTCAAACGAACCAGTTGATCCATCAAAAAGGCGAGTCTTTCGGGACTCGCCTTTTTTCGTTTCTGCAGGTGTCTTGGTCGAGTGATGGGCACTCAACGATTCATTTGTTCCATTGTGAGGTCGTAGATTTCGTCGGCGTCGAGGACCAAGGAATTGGACGTGAAGAGTTTCGCGACCGCAGCTTTGTGAGTTCGCATTTTCAGCCCGCCCACACCGATCGGGCCGTATGCCACCGCGCTGTCTTCGCGGTCATCGTGCAGGCGTTTGGCTTTGTCGAACGCTTCGATCCCGCCAAGTCCGGCTGGGGGCACCGCGTTGAGATCAATGGCAACGCGCAGCTTCGGCAGGTCAAGCATCCGTTCTTTGGAAACCAGTTCCACGCCTGCTGCACCGCAAGCGATGATCACATCCGCCTTTTCTAGCAACGTCTTTTTCGAATCTTCGTTTTCAGGTGCGGCGGCTTCCAGGTTGCCAGTACGAACCTGTTCGCCGATCTCCTTGCAGGCAGTCTCCGCTCGGTTCAGTGAACGACTGGTTAGAAAAACGTTGGCGTTTTGTCTTGCCAACATTTGAGCGACACGTCGGCCGACGGGACCGGTTCCTCCCAGAACGACAGCCGTGCATCCATCCAATGTGATGTGCTTGGATGCCGACGCGACCGCGGCCGCGGCGGTTGTGTTGCATCCTGATGCGTCCAACATCACCGAGACGCGAACGGGGCCGAAGAACGCCTTCTGGACGCTGCGGAAAATCGCTTCGGCTTTCACAACATCGTTTCCACCGACGAACAGGGCTGTGTTCTTCAGGTCGTCACCGCCTCGCGTGAACATGGCCCCGTGCACGAGCGGTTCCACGGAATCGGCTTGCACGCTGCCGTACTGAAGCAAGTGGTCGACTCCCGCATCCACGGCAACCACCGCATCGAACGAGCTGGGATGAGGATCCACGTCCAATTGAAAAAGGATGTTCTTTGGCATCGTCGCAACCAATGTGGTGAGAGAAGGTTCGAAAGGCAAAAGAAAAGCTTCGGACTCTCACCCGAAGCTTGCACGTCATTTCGCGTTGGACAAAGTGATTGGCTCAGAAACCCTTGAATGGGTGAGCCGCGGTGTCCTTCTTGGCCAACATGTCGTCGACAGTCGGCTTGCCTTGCATGGCCGATTTGAGGGCGTCCTTGGTGGCTTCGTAGTTGTACTTGTAGATCTTTTCGTCGTCTTCGGCGGCTGGGTGAATGAACACGCCGCAGACGCAAACCAGATCTTCGCATTGGTCCTTTGGAATGATGCCTTCGCTGACCGCATCTGCCACTGCTTGAGCGACGGCAGCTTGAGCAGGTCCGAACATTTGCACGGCTTGCTTCATGCCTTTGATCGTGACTTTGGTGATCATCACGGTCGATGGCTTCACAGCCACGTTGGGCTCGAGAACGGCCAACAGGTTCGTGTGACCTTCGCTTTGATTGGCCAGGGCGTTGGCAAAAGCTGCGCCGACAGGCCCGTCTTTGCTGCCGATCATCAGATCGATGTGAGAAATTTCGTTGCCGTCACCGACGAGGGATTCACCAATGTGGAATTGCATGACAAGATGCCTTTGAGAGGGAAAACAAACGCCCAAAGAATTACCGGTGGGAACACATGGTCCTTACCCCACACGCAGGATGAACACACCAATGGCGATGGGTGGGTCGGGCAGGTTGAAAACGGTAACAAACCCCTGCCACGGTGAAAACCGCCCCGCGATTCTGCTGGCGGGAGCGTCTGTCCGCTGGGCGGCCCAGTCACTGCGGCGAGGGCTGCCAAATTCACGGATCATTGGGCTGGATTGGTTTGGGGATTCCGACACCCGAATGGTTTGCGACGAATTTCATTCCTTGCAATCGGAAGAGGGATCCTCACGAAACCTGGCGGAACAAATCGATTCTGTCGCGGATTTTTACTCGGCCCGAGTGCTGCGAGTGGGTGGGTTGCGGGTCGCCGGCGGAATCGAATCTCAGGATGCTTGGCTCCGCTTGCAGACAATCGTCCGCGACTTGGCGGATGAATCGGGCTCCGATGACTTTCCAGTGACGATCCCTCTCACCTACCAGTGTTCAGCCGAAGGCTGCCGCGTGTCGGGTGCAGGAGGCGAAGAATCACCGATCACGACGGCGCCTGCCGGGGCGTCGGGTCAGCCTCTTCGGTGGTTGTGGAAACAACACGATTCCACCGGCGGGCTGGGGATTCGTTGGGCAATGCCAGCGGGCGAGCCCACCGCGGAATTGGGTGTGGGGTGGTTGCAACAACGAGTTCATGGTCGTTCGTACGGTCTGGTGGCCATTGCGGAGGCCGACCGGACGCGTGTGCTGGGACTGTGTCGCGGACTGCATCATCGATTCGGTGACCGACCGTTCGTTTACTCTGGTTCTCGCGGGCCGGTGTTTGAGTTGGGTGACTCGAGCCGTGTGCTTTGGTCCACGCTGCAAAAGGTGAGCGAACGGGTCGCGCAAGAGTTTTCACTTCGTGGACTCTTCAATCTTGATTTCGTCTGTGACGACACAGGTCGATGGTGGTTGCTGGAACTGAACGCTCGTCCGAGCGCGTCGTGTGAGGTGATCGAACGTTGGGCCACCGAGGTGGGATGTTTGCCCGCTGATCATTCACTGATGCGAATGCATTTGGGTGCCATGGATGGCAACGGACGGGTGGACCAGATGAGTTGCCTGTCCAGCCAGGAACGTCGGCCCGATGAAACGTTATCACGGCAAAAAGGATCGACGCACTGGGTCAAGCGGATCGTGTTTGCCAATCGTAACGCCATGGTTGATGTGGAGAAGATTCAGCACAAGTTGCGAGCGGAATCGATCGCTGCGGAACTGGCGGATCTTCCTTTGAACACGCCCACCTTTGTCGCGGCGGGCGAACCGATCTTGACGTTGCTGGTTCGAATGGATGATCCGTTGGACAGACGCGATGGCCGCGCAAAAAAAATGGCCGCGACGCACTTGCGCCGGGCCATTCGAATTGTTCAAGGTGCAGCGTGAACTACTTCTGCAGCAACACCGCCCAGTCCTGATCTGCATCCGAAGGAGGATTTCCGATTTCAACGGAACCGCCACCCGAGACGGTTTTGACGGAACCCGTTTGCAGATCGCCGCCGATGCGAGCGTTGTACCACTGGACTTGGAACTTACCCTTAGCATCACTCAGGTCGATGGAGGTTGTGCCGCCGTTGGGCAAATACACCACGTACACTTCACCGGTTTTAGCCAAGCAATACTTGGAGTTGTCATGCTTCTCGTTGCCGACCAGTTGATCTGCGTTGATCATGTCCCAAAACGGAATCGAGTTGTTTTGGAAGAACTCGATCGCGACTCGGCAAGCATCCCAACTTTGGTCGCGGCTGCGCCAATCTTCGCATGCAAGGTCGTTCTCTTCGTACTGGTAGCCGAAGTAATATTCGACACCACCACCGCCGCCCATGAAGTTGCCCCACAAGGTTTGCTTGCGGACTTCGTGTTGGGTGTAGGTCATCTTGCCGGTTTTGTCGCGACCGTCGTATCCACGGTAACCAAGGTCGGGGCACTGACCGTGGGCGGCTGATCCGGATTCATCGAACGCGACGACCCAAGGTTTTCCTGCCTCACGCGATTTTTCGCACCACTTCACGGTTTGCCAGTGAGTGTCTTTGATGTGGCTGTTTTGAAGCGACACACCGGTCAGGTTGGACTTGTCTCCCAGCAACGGATCGTACTTCTGGTCTTGTTGGCCAGGGTAAGTGTGCAGGACGCGATGGTGTCCATAGGGGTCCATTTCTTCGATGTAGTTCAACATCGCGAGATGTTCCTCTGTGGTTTGTGTGGTCTCTTCGGAGAGATTCCAGTTCAGCGCGAGGTTATGACCGAACCGGGCGATGATCTCTCGCAAGTACAGCTTTCGCTGGGTTCCGAGTTTGCCACCGTCAAGTGATTCGGGTTTGTAGCCGTTGGCTTTTTGTCCTTGGCGATGGTCATCGTTTTCGGTCTCTTGCAATTTGAAGTGCAAGTACATCCCATTTTGGGTTCCATGGTCAAAGACAATGCCCCATTGGTCCAGTTTGCTGCAGTCATAATGCAGTTTGTCATCACGTTGGATGAATGGCCAAACGTTGTCTCCATCCCCGCCTGCGTTGTAGGTCAAGAACGAAAACGCGTTGCAGCCTTTCGATGAAAGGTAGTTGATTGCTCCGATCAAACCCTTGCCCTGGCCGTCCTTCCAAGTCGGGTCGCCACGACGCCAATCACCAACGTGTGGCGCGTACTTCTTCAATGGCACCTTGCCAGGTTTTCCGGCAACGGTCCCATCAAACTCAGCGTATCCCAGCAGCGTTTCAGGTGCGTCGGCGCCAGCTTTGAGGAAGTACGTTCCGCTGCCCGCGAATTGGAGGTGGGATTTGTCGACGTACTGCAGACGCCCGTGAGCACGCAGGTCACGGCCGGACTTGTTCGTCTTGGCAATGGCGAATTTGCCCGTTTTGCCGTCGAATGGAGACAACGCTTCGGCGGAGGCATCTCGATCGATGGCAGCGTTCTCGCCTTGGACGAATCGAACGGTGTAGGTCCACTGCCCCGTTTCATCGGGAGCAAAGTGAGCTCGCCACTGAGTGCCTGATTCCGCTGACGAATTCGCAGCATCACCGTTGGCAGCGAAGAAACCGGGGACCAAGTACTTCTTGCCGCTCTCATGTTGAAACTCAACGTCCATCCGATAATCCAAGAATGGATTGGGAGCGTTGTCTTTCTCGTGAGCGTAAGGTCCGTTGAGCGTCAGCGTGACTTTGTGCCACTCACGCTTTTGGCCGGTCACCTTGACGGTTCCGTCACCATCTTTGGCACGAGGCATTTGCAGAGGTTGGTCGCTGACGGGTTTGGTAGGACTGCCCGTGCGGTTCTTTGATTCGGAGCCAGCGGACGCCTTCGCAACAGATTGTTTGTTCTCCTTTGCGAAGGTAGCAGCCGCCTTTGCCGTCGCATCATTCGCAGGGGTGAACGTCAATTCGCTCCAACGGGCACGGCTAAATTCTTTCCCGTCCGCGGATGCGATCTTGGACGTCACTTCGAGTTCAGCGCCTTCGGTGATCTGCACGTTCGCAAATGTTTTGTGGAACTGTTTGCCTTCGGCGAAAGTTTGGTCCGCCATTGGGCATGTGAAGGAACCGATCGTTTCTTTGTCTGCAGACAAGGTGTAGGTCGATTGCCCATCGTTTTCACCGACGGCTTTCAAGGTGACGTCGTAACGACCGCTGGGGAAAGGAAATACCTTTTGTGCCGCAGCCGATTGGTTGCGATCAGGATTGATCGCCAGCCATTTTCCTTGATCCAAGTAGTAACCACCGCTTTTGAATTCAAACTCCTTGGCAGGCAATGCGAGCGTTGTTTTCGCGGCTGCTTGTTGGGGTTTGGCAGACGGGCCCGCTGGTGGTCGTTTGAAATTTGCATCCGTGGTCATCAACCACTGATCAAATTCAAACCCATCTTCCCGCATCGAGAAGTGAATCTCGTGTTCACCCGGTTCGTGAATGTCCAAGAAGATCTTTCCTGGTTCGCCACAATGCTGAGCCTCCGTGCGCTGTTTGCTGTCCCAGTACCAAGAGTGTTTGCCTTGGCACCACTGCAACCGTTGCCCGGAATCGGGCCAGTTGCCATCGATGCCAACATGCAAGCCATTGTCTTCACTGCCGGTGGAGTAGGCTCGCACCCAAACGTAGTAGCGACCGGGGGTCTGCACCTTCACACGGTAAGTCAGCACCGCCATCTGGCCGGGCTTCGGCGAGAAGTTGGTGCCATGGATCAACTTGTCGGCATGCGTACGCCGCGTGTCCGGCAAGATTTCGAGGTAAGCCCCACCACTGGCACTGGCGGCGTGAGATGGGTCGCCATCGGGTTGGATGGAGGGAGTGGAATCGGCCGTCGTCAGATAGAACGCGCGTTTGTCGGTGTTCGTTTGCGATGCGAAGTCTTCTGCTTCGACTTGAACGAACCCGTCTTTCTCCATGAACACAGCGTCTGGTTTCTGTGCTTTGGCGGTGGCGCACCAAGCGACCGTCATTGCCAATAAAAAGACGGATTGCGACGAACAAAATTGACGTAATCTACACACTTGCATGGTGTTAGGGCTCCTCGAGGGGGTGACAGGAGCGATCAATCTAGTTCAGTGGTTGCGGAATTAACAGAGATCGCTTGCAAGGTTGTTTTGACGATCGCAGTCCACTACAAACGGGTGGTCGCTTCCGCCCCTTTTTTTATTATGAAGTCGAGACAGATGGACATCGAAAAATATTTGGCCAACGTAAAGAAGTACGTCCCCAACCCAAGCGAAGATGCAGTGGAGTCCTTGGCGAACCACTTGCGGTTAGCTCTTGCGAACCGAGACTCAGCAACCGTCGCTGCAACCGACCCCGATGAGCTTGCCGGCATCAAGCGAGGTTACTGTTCGGTGAACTTGGATCTGACGTCCGAAGAGGCTGACGCAGCCATTGAGAAAGTCTGCAACCTCATGAAAGGTGACAAGGCAAAATGTCGCGTCACGTTCTACTATTTGTTAGCGCAAGAAAGCGATACGATGCACCGAGTGGCGGGATAATGATTCTTTAAAACGTTCGATCTTGGTGAGGTGTCGGTTCATGTTTTTTGCGAGTGACAATTGGGCCGGCGCCGCCGATCCGATTGCAGAATCCTTGAGTCGCCATGCCAAGGGAATGTCCCCCGCGTACGGAACGAGTGATTTAGATCGACGTCTCGAACAACGATTCAATGAGTTGTTCGAGACGGACTTGGAAGTCTTCTTTGTCGGGACCGGCACGGCAGCCAATTCGTTGGCACTGTCCGCTGTGAACCGACCGGGTGGGTTTGTGCTTTGCCACCGCGATGCCCACATGATCGAAGACGAGTGCGGGGCCCCTGAGTTCTTTACCTCGGGGGCTCGCCTGGCACCCGTGTCCGGCGACCAGGGGAAAGTCTGCCCGCGAGCGCTGCAAAAACAATTGCGACGGTTTGACCCCAACTTCGTCCATCATGGTCAACCGATGGCGGTCAGTATCACACAAGCCACGGAAGTGGGCACCGTCTACAACGTTGCGGAACTGAATGAGATCAGCGGCATCGTTCACGACCACAACCTTCCGTTGCACATGGACGGGGCCAGATTCGCGAACGCTCTGGTTCACTTGGACCTGACACCCGCCGAGATGACTTGGAAAGCTGGCGTGGACGTGCTGTCGTTTGGTGGGACGAAGAATGGGTGTTGGTGCGCCGAGGCCATCATCTTCTTTCGGCCGGAACTTGCAAAACAGATGCCTTACATTCGCAAGCGGGCCGCTCAGTTGTTTTCAAAAACGCGGTTCATCGCGGCCCAATTTCATGCTTATTTGGACGACGACCTTTGGTTGGGACTGGCTCGCCATGCCAATGCCATGGCCGCTCGGTTGGCCCGAGGGATTGAGAAATCGTCGGTGGCGAAATTGGCGTGGAAAAACGACACGAATGAAGTGTTCGCCGTGATGGAAAAAGAACTCGCGGAACGTCTGCAATCTGCCGGTGCGCGTTTTTATGCGTGGCCTACACCCAACGACTCGACGATGGACCCTCCCGAGGGGCATGGGATGTATCGCTTTGTGACTTCATTTTGCACGGATCCCGCCGAAATCGACCAATTTCTGAGTTTAATGGGGTAGTCCGTCTCGCAGTCTCGATCGTGTCCTACGTTTGTTCGTACCTTCAAAAGTTGGAACTCATTTCATGGACCGATCCAAACTCATGCCCATCCAATCTCTGCGTTTATTGCTGGTCGAAGACAACGATTTGGATGCCTTGTCGATCACTCGCGTGTTTCAACGTTCGACTGTGCTCCAAGCTCATATTGAACGAGCGTCATCTTTGCGGGGAGCGCTTGAGAAGTTGGACCGGAGTGAGTTTGACGTTGTTCTGTTGGACTTGGGGTTGCCGGACAGCGATGGCCTGCAATCGATTCGAGCCATTCGTGAACGCACCACTTCTGTTCCAATCGTGGTGCAAACCGGTGACGATCGGATCGAGACCGGGTTTGCAGCGATCGAAGCTGGGGCTCAAGATTTCTTGTCCAAGAACGATTTGAAGGATCATTTGCTGACGCGTTTGACGATCCACGCGATCCTACGCCAGCGTCAAATGCTCGAACTGCAAGAAGCGTCCCTCCGGGATTCGATGACTGGAATCGCGAACCGTCGTTGTTGCGACATCGAGTTCAAACGTCGCTCAGAATTTCTCGCTCATGAGGGGATCCCCTTCTGTGTCGGGATTGTTGACATCGATCATTTTAAATCGGTCAACGATACAGGTGGTCATGATCTGGGCGACCGGGTGATTCGCCAGGTTGCGCAAGTCTTGCGTGACACGTGCCGGCCCGATGATTTAGTGGCCCGATTCGGTGGCGAAGAATTCGCCATGATCTTTTCCGACACCACGATCGATGAACTTGGAGCTCTTCAGCAGCAGCATCGATGTGCAGTTGAAGGTTTGCCCCCGATCTCTGAAAAGCTCAAGGTGACTGTCAGTGTCGGTGCCACCTGTGTATTGGCATCGGACGACAGCCGTTCCGCTTTCCGACGTGCTGACTCGGCACTGTACGCCGCGAAAAAAGCAGGTCGCAATCAGTGCAGAATTGAGCCTGCGATTCGCTCCATGGGCAACGGGCAGATCGCCTGAGTTCACTCATTCCCGAATGCCAAGTTGCGATTCCATTTGTTCCAGCGAAATGCCTTTGGTTTCGGGTAACATGGTCATGACCCAAAGCCCTTGTAAGATCATCATGAAACAAAAGAATCCAAAAATGATCTCGGGTTCAAAGTGGTCGACAACAGACGGAAACACCAGCGTCAAGATCGCAGCAAAGATCCAGTGAGTGAAGCTGCCCAGGGATTGGCCAGCAGCACGGTGTTCATTGGGAAAGACCTCTGAAATCAGCACCCAAATGACAGCCCCTTGGCCCATGGCGTGCGCTGCAATGAACGCAAAAATGCACAACGGGACAATGGAAAACGTTTCGGAATGAAACGCGTAGGCACACGTGCCAAGGGAAAGGACGTAACCTGCTGAACCAATCAACAACAGTGTCCGCCGTCCGATCCGGTCGATCAGGTACAGTCCAACGAACGTGAAGACCAAGTTGGTCACGCCAATTCCAATGGACTTCAGCAACGCGGTCTGTTCGCCCATTCCCGCCAACTCAAAAATTCTCGGTGAGAAGTACAGGATTGCATTGATCCCGGAAAGCTGATTGAAAAACGCAACCAGAAACGCGATCGAGATTGGCGTGAATAGTCGCCGACTCCAGAATGGCTCTGCGGGAGTCAGGTCCGACTCCGTCCGAACGGACGCGACAATCTCATCGACGGTTTGTTGAATGTCGACCGGGGATGCATCGGGACGCAACTGTTCCAAAACCGAGATTCCCGCGGCCCGGTCTTTCCGAATTGCGATCAGCCATCGTGGGCTGGCAGGCAGTTGGAAGCACATGGCGGTGAAGATCAATGCCGGCAACGATTCGACGGCCAACATCCACCGCCAGGCGTTCTCTGCGACCCAAGATCCAATCAGGTAGTTGGACGCAAACGCGATCAGGATCCCGAAGACGATATTGAACTGGAACATGCCTGTCAGTGTTCCACGTTGTTCCGGCGGCGATATCTCTGAGATGTAGAGCGGCGCGGCGACCGTTGAGATTCCGACTCCTAAACCGCCAATGAAGCGGGCCAGCATGAAGGAGACCATGCCGGTTGCCAGCCCCGACCAGATGGCTGACACCAAGTACAGGACCCCGATCCACAACAAGGTGTTCTTGCGTCCGAATTTGTCGGTCGGCCATCCGCCCACCAAGGAACCCACGACGGTTCCCCACAGAGCGGCGCTCAATGCGAGCCCGTGTTGCAGGTCACCCAGCGCCCACAAGTCTTGGATGGCTTTTTCTGCTCCTGAGATGACAACCGTGTCAAAACCAAACAGAAACCCCGCCAAAGACGAAGTCAAACTCCACAAGAAAACGCGCTGGTTCAATTTCGATTGCCTGCTATCGGAACGATTCGAACGCATGTCACGACGGAATTCGCCCCCGATTCCAGATGGCGTCAGCGGCAAACCGCTGGCACGCGTTTTGTTCCAAGTCTAGCAAGACTTCATTCAGACATGTTCGCCACGGCCAACGCATGCCCGTGCGCCGCAGGTTCAGCAGGCGTGTCATCAAACGTAGCGTTGCGTCGCAACCGCGTCAGTTCTTTTGCCGCGTGGTAGCGAGAGGCAATGCCGGGTTGTG
>NZ_JBICHO010000311.1:0-8261 GCF_043100905.1 Rhodopirellula sp. JB055
CTGAAACCTTTTCGCCACGGCCGTGCAGCCAGACATCCATTCGGATCGGCAACGCGTCCACGGCGTTCACGTTCGCCGGGACGACCACACCGTAGGGTTGAAACGAATCGTCGATTTTGGATCGATAACCACCTGCAATCAATTGCTTTTCGTTGCTCGTTCCCAAACCCACCGCCTCGGCCCAGGAGGCACCGGCGGCGATTCGGTCGATTCGTTCGTTGGCAATTTCCAACAATCGATCGGCGTCCGACAATGCTTTCGGCGAGTAAAAGATGGATTGCTCGATCGTCATCTCCACCGCGCGAGGAAACACTAGGACTTCGGGTTCGAGATCGATCAATCGAGCCAGTGCCGTGGATCCTTGTTTGTCCGTTTTCGCGGCGTCGACCAATTGCTGCCAGCGCTCGCGAACCGCGGTGGCTTTCGCTTTCAGAGCATCCACAGCTTGCGCGTCGACTTCGATTCCTTCCGGTGGAATCGGACGAACGTTTTTGGCTTGGTTGTCAGCCGGTCCATCCGCTAGCACGGGGGCAGCCGAAGCGATTGCGAGGCATCCGAAGGCAACCAGTCCACGAGTCAACGCCAATGTCATTTTAGTCAAATCCGCCAAAAGTCAAAATTCAGAAGGGACCATCGGTCAACGAAGGCCACAGCATACACGGGAGACCAAAGCGAAACCTGACGCTCGGGAGAGTGCATTCATGGCGTCGGCTGAGTCCGGGTTGGATGCGGTGATCGCGATTCCGCTCTCAGTCCGACCCGTACTGATCGAGCCACTTCTGCAGTGCGTCCGTGTCCAGCATTGCGTCCAGGGTTGCTCCGTTTGACGCCGGGTTCTCAAGTGCATCGCTGGCTGAGCCAGCGGACTTTTGGGGTGCTTTGCGTTTCGGTGTCGCCTTTGGAAATTTGACCATTTGGATTTCCCCATCCAGCAACGCGTCCAGCCATGCTTCCGAATCGAGCGGCAGTGCTTTTCTGCGTTTGGCTGCGGCTTGCAGTCGGTGATCCGAGGAAATGACGGTCAGCGATTTCGGCGTGGGGTGCGCGAAGATGATCTCTTCGATCAAATCATCGGCTTCGGGGTAACCGACGGCGAAACGAACGTCCATGTCGGAGAATGACATTTGATCGCTGACGCCCTGTGGCGGATTGCGAGCGTCAAAGACCACGCATGTGCGGCTTCGAATGATGTCGGTCAGATGTTCCGACAATCGGTTGAGCAACAACTGCCGTTCGTCCTGCAGCCAATTGACGGAGGCTCCTCGCGACGGTGGAGCCACCGGCCCGATAACGTTGTATCCATCGATGAGCAGCAGTGGATACATGTGACATGGATGAGAGGAGGGAAATCAGTACGCTTCGGGTTGTTTCCAAACGACAAGCAGCGTTCGGAACAGGATTCGTATGTCGAGCAACAACGACCAAGAGCGAATGTATTGGTGATCGAAATGGATTCGCTGTTCCATCTTATCAACCGTTTCTGTTTCGCCTCGGCAGCCGTTGACTTGGGCCAGCCCGGTGATTCCCGGTTTGACCTTGTGCCGCATCATATAACCACGAATCAAACCGCGATATTGTTCGTTGTGTGCGGACGCGTGAGGCCGAGGCCCGACCAAGGACATGGATCCTTCGATCACGTTGAACAATTGTGGCAGTTCGTCCAGGCTGGTTTTCCGAAGGATTGCTCCCAGAGGCGTGATTCGCGAATCGTTGGCGGTGGCTTGTTTGACGACCGCGCCGTCATCGCAGGTCGTCATGGAGCGGAACTTCCAGACACGAATTTCTTGGCCGTCCAAACCGTATCGACGTTGACGAAAAAACACCGGGCCTGGCGAAGTCAGTTTGACCGCTGCGGCAATGGCCAGCATCGGGAGCGAAATCGCGAGCAAACCAGCGGTTGCAAGGATCAAATCCGCGGCTCGTTTGGCGACGCCGTCGATGCCGAACATAGGCGTTTCGGTGACGCTGACGGCAGGCAGCCCGCCGACTTGTGTCCAGCGAGCGTGCAGCAATTCGAACACGAAGAAATCGGGGACAATGTAGACCGATGCGGTCGAGTCGCTCAGTTCGTCCAGCAGATATCGGATTCGTTTTTCGGCTCGCATCGGAAGCGTGACCAGCACGGTTTCAACCTTGCCCGAACGAGCCGCTGCGATCAAGTCATTCAGGTCGCCCTGCAATCTATTGACCGCTTCGTTCGAGATCGCGTGGTCGTCCGAGTTGTCTTCTTCAGAAGAGTTTTCGTTTGGATCACTGCCATCGCGAATCAGGTTGCGATCGTCATAAAAACCGGCGAATTGCAGACCGAGTGATGAGTCCGATTCGATGTTGGCGTGAGTCTGGTGTCCTAGCGTGTTGCAGCCAGCAATCGCGACGCGACGCACGCCAACTCCGCGACGTAGCAAGCCGACTTGCACGATTCGCAAACACATTCGGGAGAGCCCGATCGTGGCCGGACACAGCACGCACCATGACAGAATCACGGCGCGGGAAAAGTACTGGCCATAGCGGGTCGCGAAGGCGAGGACTCCCAGGACCAAAATGGTCAATGTCCACGTTGCCAACACGCGAACGATTTCGCTGTCCGTGCATCCGCGGCGGTCACCTCGTTGCAGACCGGTGAGTTGGCTGCAGAGGAAGAATGCGATGACGGCAATCAAGCCCATCGCGAACGATGCTTCGTCGACATGGCCTCGCGCGGCGAACTTGACGAGCACAAGCGAAGCCAAAATCGAAGCCGAATCCAGACACGGCTGAACAAACTCGTACCAATGACGACTGCCCAAAATGGAAACCGATTGGACTGAATTGGCGGTGTTCGACGATGCAGGGGATGCGTCCGAAGTAGTTGACGGCATGGTCGGTGTACAAAGAGGAAGCGAATGACCGTTACTAACGGCCCGATTTCCCCAACACTAGGTCGCGAACCCGTCCAGCCAATCCATTCCGAGGTCCAACCAGGTGGCTTGATGGGTCAAAGCCCCACTGCTGATTCGGTCCACGCCAGTCGCAGCGACCTTGCCGATCGTGTCGATTGTGACATTGCCCGAAGCTTCCAGTTCCACGGGCACTCCCAGTTCATTGCGGCGCGCCACGGCTCGACGGAGGTCGTCCAGTGAGAAATTGTCGAGCAGCACGATGTCGATGCCGGTCCTGGCGACTTGCTCGAACTGCTCCAATGTGTCGACTTCGATTTCGATCATCGAAGGGGAAACCAATTGGTTGACGCTGGCTCCCCGCATTGCGACGGCGCGCGTGGCTGCTTCGCCAGCGGTCAATGTCGACGAAGGATCGTTCTCACTGCGGCCGAGTGCGAGGTGATTGTCTTTGATGAGGAATCCGTCGTAGAGCCCCGTTCGGTGATTGTGCCCGCCTCCGCAGCGAACCGCGTATTTTTCTAAGCGACGCCAACCAGGGGTGGTTTTGCGAGTGTCGTACAGTCGGGCGGGATGTTCACCGATGGCCTGGACGTACTGGTCCGTGAGTGTTGCGACCCCACACAATCGCGAGAGAATGTTGAGCAGCACTCGCTCGCTGGTCAGCAAGTCTCGGGCGGAACCGGACAGCCGAACGATCGGTTGGCCGGGAACTAGCGGGGCACCCTCCTCGATCAGAACATCGACGTTCAAGTCAGCATCAAACTCATCGACGATCCACGGTGCCAGTGCGATTCCGGCGGCAACTCCGCCGCCGCGGGGAACGATTTGGCAGGCTCCGCGACGTTCCGGAGAGATCATCGTCACGGTGGTCCAGTCGACCGCGATGTCCAAATCTTCCGCGATCGAAAGTCGCACCAGTTGCCGCAGGTCATTTTCCAAGGCGTCGTCAAGTTGGACGGGGCGGTAATCCATGGCGGTGTTTCAGTTGAGGCGGAGCAGTTTCACAGAAAGCGTTTCCCGCATTGTTTCGCTTGGCGGCGATGCCAGCAATGCGTGACCGTGGGTTTGGAATTGGAAAACCGTCGCTGATCTGCCGATTGTCATCAAATCGCAGTTGCCAACGCGGGTTCGGTTTTTCTACAAGCCGATCTTATTCATTTGTTTCCGTTGCGAATTGGGGTCACCATGCCTTCGCCCTCCCATCTCATCGTCCCTCGTTGTTTCGCTTGGGTTGCGTTGGTGATTGGGGTGTCTGCCATGGCATTGCCGCGTGCGCATGCGCAGTTGCCATCTCCCGCCGAGATCGAAGCATCCAAGAAATTGCCGCTTCCCACGGATCCCGCCACGGTGATGGCGGTGGTCGGACAGGGGCGAATTTTGCTGGGGGAATTGAAACCCAAGGTGGACGCAGAACTCGAACGAATGCTCGCACAAGCGAAAACCAAGGTGCCGGAGGACGACCTCCGTTACGTCAAACTACGGATGACTCGCAGCCTGCTGGCTCAAACCATTCAAACCCGAATGCTTCGTGAAGCGTTCTTGCTCGATCAAGTTGGCACCCAAGCGGCTGACAAACGCAGGGAAGCCGAAGCGACCATGTCCGCCAAGGCTCGTCAGATGTTCTTTGAAACGGAATTGCCCGGTCTGAAAAAGAAAGCCGGGGTGGAGTCCATCTCTGAACTTGACGAGTTGCTTCGAAAAGAAGGTTCCTCGCTCGCGATGCGTCAACGTGAATTCATGGATCAAATGCTTGGCCACCTCTACAT
Source organism: Rhodopirellula sp. JB055 (assembly GCF_043100905.1). NCBI lineage: Bacteria > Pseudomonadati > Planctomycetota > Planctomycetia > Pirellulales > Pirellulaceae > Rhodopirellula > Rhodopirellula sp. JB055. The sequence continues at coordinate 4,646 of NZ_JBICHO010000311.1, forward strand.
TCGCAGCAAGGTGAACAAGGACCCTTCCATTTCGTTGGCTGAGATCGTCGAGTACTACCAAGAGCATCGTTCGGATTACGAGCATAAAGCTCGCGCTCGATGGGAACAATTGACGGTCATGTTCAGCAACTATCCGAATCGCGAAGCCGCGATGAAAGCGATCTCTGACATGGGACGCGAGGCTTTGTACGGCGGTAGCATGCAAGCGGTCGCGAAAGCCAAGAGTGAAGAACCGTTTGCCAGTTCCGGAGGCTTGCACGACTGGACCAACCAAGGCTCTTTGGCATCCACCGTTCTCGATCAGCAAATTTTCACTCTGCCCACCGGCAAGATGAGTGAAATCATCGAAGACACCGATGCGTTTCACATCATCCGAGTTTTGGAACGTGAGGAAGCCGGCGTATCGCCCGTTGGTGAACTGCAAGACAAAATCTCAGAGACGCTTCGTCAACAGAAAATTCGTGCGGATCAAGAAAGCGTGATGGTCGAAGTGCGGCAACGTGTTCCGGTTTGGTCGTTTTATCCAGACGATTTTCCAGGTGCAAAACCGTTGATGCAGGTATCCGCTCGACCGGCGATGCAGAGGTAAGTGGCATGACCGATTGCGCTGCACGGCATCACACCACCTCGCATTCTCGCGTCTCGCAAAATCGATTCTCGCGTCAGCGTTCCGGTTTGGATTTGCGATGGATGGTCATTTGTGGATTGGTGCTGTTGTCGGCTGGTTGTGGTCAGCTCGCCTATCGCCTCGGGACCGACACCCCGCCTCAGTACGTTCCCAATCCCCTGGATTTGCCACCCGTTCCGGCTGATTTCCTGTGGTCGCAGGTCGTGGACTCTGTCGACGATGTGTTTCGGATCTCTCGGGAGCAACCCGTGGTCAACCAGCCCGGAGCCATTCTAGAGGGACGTCTTGAGACAAGTTACAAGGTCGGCGGTTCGATCTTGGAACCTTGGCGGAAAGACAGTTCACCTGGTTTTGAACGTTTGCAAAGCACGCTTCAGTCGATTCGTCGGCGAGCGATCGTGCACGTTCGTCCGCACTCAAACGGGTACTCGGTCGAGATCATTGTCCAGAAAGATTTGGAGGACACGGATCGGACTCAGTACGCGACGGAAACGACCGCCGGGCCACGTCATGACGGTTCACGCACCAGCCGTGTTGACGATTTTGATGATAATCCGCAAACGTTGGGGTGGATTCCATTGGGCCGCGACACAACGCTGGAACAGATCCTGCTGCAGGACATTTTCCGGCGTGTCACGCAAGAGGACACGCCTGGTCTGCTGCATCATTGACGGCTGGCGAGTTTGGCTGCCGGAGCCAGTGACTCGTCCACTGCCCTCAGTCTCGATGTTGACGAACCGCTACGCTTTTTCGGCGGTGACCAGTGCTTTGTCGCTGATGTCTTTGCGGCACCAAGCGCCTTGCCAGCGAATTTCTCGCACGGCTTTGTACGCCTGCAGTTTCGCGGCGCTGATCGAATCGCCCATGGCCGTCACTCCGAGAACGCGTCCGCCGGTGTTGACGACTTCGCCATCGACGCGCTGAGTCCCCGCGTGGAAGACTTTGACATCGTCCATTTTGTCGGCGGTATCGATTCCGGTGATCGTGTGACCTTTTTCGTAGTCCGCAGGGTAGCCTTCACTGGCCATCACGACGCAGATGGCGGGGCGAGGGTCAAATTCCAGGGGCCCGGTTTCTTCCAGCTTGCCATCGACGACGGCTTGCATGACATCCACGAGATCTGTTTTCAATCGCATCAGCAAAGGCTGACATTCGGGGTCACCGAAGCGGACGTTGAATTCCAGGACTTTGGGTCCGGCGGGAGTCAGCATCAATCCGGCGTACAGCACGCCTTTGAATGGCCGGCGTGATCGCTTCATCGCGTGCACGACCGGCACCAAAATGCTGGATTCGACTTTGGCCAATGTTTCTTCGTCCAGGACCGGCGCGGGGCAGTACGCTCCCATGCCACCAGTGTTGGGGCCGGTGTCGCCATCGTTGGCTGGTTTGTGGTCTTGGGCGGGCGGTAAGGTGACGATGGTTTCGCCATCGGTGATCGCCAGCACACTGACCTCGGGGCCGGTCAGCCGTTCTTCGATGATCAGTTCCTTGCCGGCGGCACCGAACTCTTTGCGGGCTGCGATCCGGTCGATTGCTTCCAAGGCTTCGCTGCGAGTGTCGCAAACGACGACGCCTTTGCCAGCGGCCAGACCATCGGCTTTGACAACGACGTTGACTGGATCGGTCGGTTCGCTGAAACGGTCCTTGATGTATCGCGACGCGTCATCGGCGTTTCGGAATGTTCGGTAATCCGCGGTGGGAATGTCGGCGGATCGCAGCAGGTTCTTGCAGAAGACTTTGCTGCCTTCGAGTTCGGAGGCCGCTTTGCTGGGCCCGAACGCTCGCAGTCCCGCGTCGGTCAACGCGTCGACCAATCCAGCCACCAAAGGTGCTTCGGGGCCAACGATGACCAAGCCGACGTTGTTCTCTTTCGCGAATTGGATCACGGCATCGTGATCAGCGGGATCCAGATCGACGTTGGTCGCGTCGATTCCCGTGCCAGCGTTGCCGGGGGCAACAAAAACATTTTGCACGTGACGGCTCTGTTTGACTTTCCATGCCAGGGCATGTTCACGTCCACCAGAGCCGACAATCAGCACGTTGTATTTACTCATCGAGTGGTTTGACTCGCAGGTTCTTGAAGTAGGCTTTGCTTTGTGGGTCATGGGCTTGCAAGGCAAACGTGCCTTCGCCCAACCGGCGTTCGAAGCGATCCGAAAACGCTTCTTGGTCGCTCGGTTCGGTGTAATCCACCAGTGTTTTTCCGTTGACTTTCAGTTCAATGTGTTTGCCGCGGACAATGATTTCTTGGGTGTACCATTCGTTGTCGCGAATTCCGTTGGCTGCCAACGTTTCCGCGTCGACATTTTCGACCCCGTAGAGCGAACTGGTTTTCTTGGGGTCCTTGTGACTGATGTTGACTTGGCATTCGTAGCCGTATTTGGGCCAGTTCTTTGCTTGGTATTGGGTGTGAAAGTAAATGCCAGCGTTGCTGCCGGGCATCAACTTCACGTCGGCTTTGAAGTGAAAGTTCTTCAGGGGAGCCAACTCACCGGTGTAGAACAGGTGGCATCGCTCGCCTTCGCAAACCAGCATTCCATCGACCACTTTCCAACTGTCTGGATTCTCGGCCGATTTCTTCCATCCGTCTAGCGACTTTCCGTCGAACAAGGAGACGAACCCCGCTTCCTTTGCCGTCGAGTTCTTGGACGCCTCGTCTGCGATGGCGATCGAGGAGACCGAAATGGCAGACGATAAAAACGCGACGACAGTAAGCAGCAATCGGGAACGAAACATGCGTTGACTCAGTGAGCGAGGATGGCGGGCTAGACGCTGGCTAATCGGTCCAGCATCACAGGGTCTTTCGGTGAGGGAGACATCGGGTCGACGCCCAGTGTTCCCTTCAGTGAAGCAATATAGTCGCCCGACTCGGCCAATTGGCGTTGCTGGGTCGCATATTCGTACTGGCTCTTCATGTCCAGGCGTTCCGTCGCGTCCGTGTTGAGCGGATCGTCCATGAACGTCTGCAAACGCTGCTGCATTGACTTC
>NZ_JBICHO010000312.1:0-2604 GCF_043100905.1 Rhodopirellula sp. JB055
GCTGTATGACGGGCTGAGCAACGTTGAGATGCTGGTCCACGCCCCGCAAGCGGTCCACCAATGTGTTGGAAAACATGGGCAATCGCGAATTTGGAAGCAAGAAGAGATCATTGCGGAGATGCTGCGGCATGCCAAAGCCGGTCGGCGGGTGGTGCGGTTGAAGGGTGGCGATCCGGCCGTGTTTGCTCGGACCAGCGAAGAAGTCAACGCATTGAAGGCCGAAGGAATCCCTTTTGAAATCGTGCCGGGAATCACCGCCGCGCTGGCAGCAGGGTCCTACGCGGGCATCCCGATCACACATCGCGGCATCGCTTCGGCGGTGGCTCTCGTGACCGGACATGAAGAGCCGGGGAAAGCGAAATCCGATTTGGATTGGCCGGCGCTAGCGAGGTTTCCGGGCACGCTGGTGATTTACATGGGTGTCACGACGGCCAAGCAGTGGACGGACGCGTTGATCGCGGGTGGCAAAGATCCGAAAACACTGTGTGCGATTCTGAGACGTTGCAGTTTGCCCGACCAGCAAAAAATTCAGTGCCGGTTGGACGAGGTGGCTGGCCATCTGACTCCCGCGAGCAAATTTCGGCCGCCGGTGATCACGATTGTGGGCGATGTGACCGGGTTGGCCGAGTCGATGGATTGGTTCAGTCGTCGGCCGTTGTCGGGCAAGAACGTTTTGGTGACGCGGCCCAAAGACCAGGCGGGGCAATTGGCCAGGCCGCTGGAGGAACTGGGAGCGAATGTGATCGTTCAGCCAGCCATTGAGATTTCGCCGCCGGACGATTGGGCGGAAGTGGATGCGGCGATCGAGCGGATCGATTCGTTTGATTCCCTGGTATTCACCAGTCGCAACGGCGTGAAGTTCTTTTTGGAGCGGTTGTTGGACCAAGGCCGTGATTTGCGTTGCTTGGGCGGGCTGAAAATTGCGGTGGTGGGTGAGGCCACGGCGGAGGTTTTGTCCGCTTATCATTTACGAGCGGATTGGATTCCGGAAACCTTTGACGCCGACGCGTTGCTTGAAATGTTGCGACAGGCGGAACCTCCGCTGCAATCAACTTTGATTGTGCGGACGCAGCGCGGTCGCGAAGTCATCGCGGATGGTTTGCGAGCCAGCGGGGCAACTGTTCGGGAAGTGGTCGCATACCAAAACCGTGACGTGCCTGAGATGGATGCGATCACCCGGACCAAATTGAACGAACTGCCTTTGGACTGGATCACGTTGACCAGTCCCGCGACGGCGCGGAACGTTCATCGTTGGTTAGGCGATTCCATTGGCGATGCCAAGGTCGCTGTGATCAGTCCGTTGACTGCTGAAACGGTTCGTGAATTGGGATGGCGTGTCGACGCGGTCGCTGCGTCCGCCACAATGCAATCTTTGACCCAAGCGATTCTCGACGCGGAGAAGACATGATTCCCAAACGTTACCGCCAGATGCATGCGGACCATCCCGAGTACATGCGAGCCTACGAGGATTTGGGCAAAGCTGCTCGCGAGTGCGGGCCGTTGAGTGACCGCGAGGTGGCGCTTGTCAAACTCGCGATCTCGCTCGGAGCCGGGCTCGAAGGCGCCGCTCATTCGCATTGTCGCAAAGCTTTGGAAGCTGGGTGCACGCCGGATGACCTGCGGCATGTGGCGATGCTGTCCGCACCAACGATTGGTTTTCCGACGATGATGCGAGCGAAGTCATGGGTCGAAGATGTGATTGAACCCGACCCCAAGTGAGAGCGGGGGCGTTTGCTTCACATTCGATTCAATTGATTTCCCATCCGGTTCAAAGAGTGACCCAGCCTGGGCGATTGGGACGACTGCCTCGCTGGCGATGCGTGGATTGCAGCGAGGGCATCCACAACAAGTGCTGAGCGATGGTGATCAGCGATTTCGGGTCGATTGGTTTGAAGAGGCAGTGAGTGGGCGTGATTTCGGCTTCGGTCTTCTTTTCCAGACCGGCCCATTTTGCATCGGCTAGCAGCACCGCCGGCAGGTTTTGAAACGCGGGGATCTGTCGGATTTGTTGAAGAATGGTCAGAACGCTCATGGGATCGTCGGCGACATCCCAAACGATCAGATCGATGGAGGATGCTTGAGCGGACGATTCGGAGTGGCTGGGTTGCGGGTGACTTTCGTCGACTCGAATCTGAAGTGATGGAGGACCGGACGAATCCTCAGTGCATTCCAGTTCGAATGCTTTCAACACAGCGTCGGTATCGCGAGCGCAGATGCAACGCATTCCCTCGTGATGCAAGACGCCTGCGGTGGCGAGCAGCGAGAGCGGCTTGGGGTCAGACACCACCACCGTTGACGACATTGACTTCGACTGGGACGGCATGGGACCAGCGTTGGTGGAGTTGGTGTCGGAAGTTGGCGGGACGGATTCGTCGGCAGGATTGAATGACATCGAACGACCCGAAGTGGCAACGGAGATGGTTGACGAAGGAAATGGAGCACGAAAAATTTCGTGATCGGTGGATCAGCGGTTCCTCATTCCGGGAGAATGGGGCTGCGGTTGCGAAGCAACGCAGGTTGCTGCCAGCATCCGAAATACGCCATCGAAAGCTCGCTCTGCAAGATCAGAAGCTGCCTTTCGGTCGGCAAGTTTGCTTTGCTAGG
>NZ_JBICHO010000313.1:0-4004 GCF_043100905.1 Rhodopirellula sp. JB055
GGGGGTTTTCTAGCTGGATTCGACAACTCGCCTATGCAGCCAACAAAGACCTCTACAGGAAGCAAGCGCTCACCATCTCGTCGATTGAGGAAAACACCAGGCGAGACGGGAAAGGACGAAACAGAGCACTACCACAGGAGCTGTCACGCGGGCATGTCAAAGTCGCGTCTTCTGATGTTCACTCAATCGAGCACACCATGTCTCTCATCACTTGGCAAGAATTTGAAAACGTTGACGTGCGAGTTGGCACGATCACGCTGGTGGAAGAATTCCCGGAAGCCCGCAAGCCCGCGTACAAGATCACGGTCGACTTCGGCGAGGATTTGGGACTGAAACGAACCAGCGCCCAGATCACGGTGCACTACACGAAAGAGGAATTGGTCGGACGCCAGATCCTCGGCGTGGTCAATTTCCCACCCAAGCAGATTGGACCGATCATGTCGGAGTTTTTGCTCACCGGACTGTACCGTGAAGATGGATCAGTCATTCTTGCGGTACCCGACAAAACAATGCCAAATGGTGCCAAACTCGGCTGAGCGTTCAACCCAGCACGCCCACCGAGTCCTCTGGCAAGACGAGCCTCTCACCAACGCCAAGACAACAGGCCGGCGATGATGAGAAGGCATCGTCACAAAACAAGTTTGGCAGCGAGACAACTAGGACCGTTGTTTTTCGTCGTCCTCCAGTTTCTTTGCCAATTGCTTGGCTTTCTCTAGGTGCTTTTCGACTTTCGAAATGGCCTCTTGAGCAATCGGCTGCAATTCCTGTGGCCCCGTGCTTTCAATCGCTTTCAGTTCCGCCAACATCATCGTGTGAGCCACACATTGCTGGCCCAGAAAAGCCATTTGGAAATCCTGACCTTCGTATCTGGTCAGCATGTCCTTGGTCATCTTCATCGCATTGTCACAGGCTTGTTCTGCGATCTGACAAAGCTGGGCGGGCACCCGCTGGCCTTGTGAACCGACCTGATTCTGTTTGCTGAATTGCCGCAACTTTTGGTTGATTGCTTCGTGGTCGCGGACAATCGTTTGAGTCAACTGTTTCAGTTCATCGTGGTCGGTTTTCTGCATCGCCATCTTTGCCAACTCGATCTCATTCTCGTTGGCCTTTTGCAGCTTCTGCACAATGGCTTGAGTCACAGTGGGCTGATGCTGGCGTCCGTCGGTGGAGGCACGCCGCGCTTCGTAGCGACCTGCTTCGGTTTGACTGGACTGAGTTTGATGCTGTCCATCCCGAGCGGAAGCGTTGTTCACGCCTTCCTGTGCCAGGGCGACCGAGGAACCGGTCAGGGCAGCCAGTGCAGCGACGGCAAAAGTGAATCGCAATTTCATCATCAAGATCTCCATGCAAGTTTTTTGGGGAAATGCCCTGAGCCCCAACCGAGCTCAGGACACCGAAGACGTCTGCATGTTGTGTTCCAGTCCGAGACCTTGAGCTGTTTCTTTTGCCTGAACCTGTCATTGCCTCGCCGCCGGAGGGTCCGAACAAAGCAAGGAAACGTCGATCACCGGGCCCCGCGAGAAACCTCACCGGTCCGAATCAGGAAGGCCGGAAATCAATCAACTATCAGACCGTCGCATGGACGCTCAACGACCATTGTTCGTACGACACCAAACGTGTTGGTAAACTCGTGCAAGGATCCACCCATCGCCTATCATGGGCACACTTGAATCCATTTTCACAAATTGAATTTCGCATCACGCTGACCCAACGCTGACATGACCTGCTCTTTGAATTCGCAACGTGACATTGCCACCGCCTTCCGTTTTGCTTGCAAACTCAGGCTCCCTACCCAGGCGATCCGGCCGATGCTCTGCTGGCTCGTTTGTGTGGCGATGTGGATCGCTGTTCCGGGCGGTGCCACCGCGGACGAAGCAAACTCGCCGCATCGCGTGCTGTCTTACAACATCAAACGTGGCTACGGAAACGATGGTCAAACGGACCTGCTGAGAACCGCGGACGTGATCGCGAAACTCAAACCGGACTTTGTTGGGTTGCAGGAGGTCGATGAGCGATGCAACCGAAGCGGCAAGGTTGATCAAGCCCAATGGTTAGGTGAACACCTCGACATGCATGCCGCCTTCGCTCCTTTCATGGATTACGACGGAGGCCGATACGGAATGGCCATCCTTTCGCGACACCCCATCGAAAGAACCGAGTCGGTCGAACTGGCTCGCGGTCGCGAACCTCGCGTCGCATTGGCAGCTCATGTCACCCTGCCCGATGGGAACAAGTTGACGCTGGTCAACGTGCACTTCGACTACATTCGCGATGACACGGTCCGATTCGAACAAGCGACCAAAGTTCGCGAGTTCATTCAATCGCTTCCCAACCCCGCGATTTTACTCGGCGACTTCAACGACACGCCCGAATCACGCACGGTCCAACTGTTTCAGGATGGGTTTGTCGAAGCAGACAAGCCAGCCGACGATTCCTTCACCTTTTCGGCTGAAAAGCCTGATCGCGAAATCGATTTCCTGTTTGCGTCTCCAGAGACCCAGTGGACCGTCAAAACGGTGAACGTGATCGATGAGCCAATGGCTTCGGATCACCGGCCCGTGATGGCCGTTCTGCAATTGCAAGCGAACTGATTTGCAGGTGACGTTTACCGCATCGTCAGCGTCGAACTTGATCTTCCATCATTCGCCGGCATTCGCGACCGGCTTGGGACCAGTCGCCTTCATTGGCCAATTCGATAACCTGCTGGACTGAAGCGTAAGACTGTGCGGAGATCTTTCCTTCGGTTTGCCACTGGGCGACTTGTTCCGCAACCTTTTGCAGTGACTCCATGTCTTTCTGATTGCAAATCCGATACAGCGCCACCGAGGCATCGTATCCCTGGTCGTCCAACTCGACTTTGCTGCGCGGATAGAAGTAAAACGCCATTCCGACGACGACGATCGCCAAACCCGCCCATTTGATCCAGTCGTTTCGCTCGTTGTCGGCTGTCGCTTTCGAACTCGCCATCATAGTTTCTCCCAGTCGATGACTTCGCTTTCATTCATGCTGGACATTTCGGCCCACACGAACAGATCCACGAACTCAGTGACAAAGCGAACCGATCCGTCTCCGAAAGCGACCATGCCCCCACCCGGGTGATCCGATACCATTTGCCCCACGTGGTAGGTCGGAAAGTTCACCGGGTGAATGATTGGAAAACCGGTGATATCCAGTTCTCCTCCAGATGGTCCAGCGTGAACCAACGTCAGCGTGGCGGCTGCGTCAGGCCCGTTTTCGGGCGAAGCGAATCGAGGATGCGTGAAAGCGCCGGGCACAACACCCACCCACGTTTTGTCGCTTAGCGAAGAGGTGTGCTCCCCAAAGAAGATTGTGTTGCTGGTCCCGTCCAATACATCCCGAAAGCGTGTTTTCGAGTTGCGATAAAACGGCCCATCCGCCACTCGACTCGCATCTCCAACGATCACGATCGTCTTTGTTTCCGAGGTGTAAATGTTGCTGAAGACAATCCCCGTTGCGGCGGAGCCACACTCACCCCAGCAACTTTCTTGTCCGTGACTGGCGACATAGTGACTGCGTCCGAGCTGGAGATTGCGACCATTGAACTGTAGCGCGCTGCCGGCTTCGTCCAGCACGTCAAACGCAGCATCGCCTCCCGCCGCACTCGGGCACAGAAACGTGGGCACCCGCGATGCGATCGCGGAACTGTTGGCCAAAGACCAAATGGGCTCCTCCTGCCGCAATTGATCATTCAACGCCGTGGCTTCCAGGAACGGAAGCAACCCTGTCCCCCACCCCCAACCAGGACCGGCATCCCAGGTCACCGGATCCATCGCGACGGACGCCGGCGCCACTCCAGAACTGGTCTCAAATGAAACATAACCGGCTGGGAACCGCTGATAGGCAGAATGATAGTTTTGCGAGGCCAAACCAACCTGACGCAGATTGTTGCTGCACGACATTCGGCGGGCCGCTTCCCGAGCCGCTTGAACCGCGGGCAATAACAAACCCACCAGCACGCCAATGATCGCAATCACGACCAACAG
>NZ_JBICHO010000314.1:0-4593 GCF_043100905.1 Rhodopirellula sp. JB055
GAAAGACCGAACAGTGTAACTCAATGTTCTCTTGGTGGATCAGTCGAGCAACAGCGTCGTTTAGGAAGCAGCGGGATTGTCGTTTCGGACAATTGCATGGGAACGATGACGTTTGGGAGTGCTTGTGACGAATAAAACAGCCAAGCGATCATCGATCACCCATTTGATGCGGGGATCAAATTCTTTTACGCGGCTGAGATCTATCCGGTGCCTCCCAAGAAGGAAACCTTTGGCGTCACCGAGGAAATTTTCGGTCGATGGCTCAAAACCAAGCCGCGGGATTGCGTGACCGTCGCTACCAAAGTGACGGGCCCAGGCCATGGATGGTTCACGCCACCGGTCCGCCACGGACGTACGACGCTGGACCGATATCAGATCATTCGGGCCTGTGAGGATTCGCTGCGTCGTTTGGGCGTGGAGACGATCGATCTGTACCAGATTCACTGGCCCGATCACGGCATGCCGTACGAGGAAGTCCTGGAATCGCTGACGCATCTACGCCGGACCGGAAAAGTTCGCGTGATCGGGTGCAGCAATGAGACATCGTGGGGATTGATGAAGAGTCTTTGGGCGGCCGACATTCATGGGGTCGATCGGTACCAGACGGTTCAGAACAATTTCAGCTTGATCAATCGCCGCTGCGAAAATGAGTTGGCTCAGGTTTGTCGTCGTGAGAACGTGAGCCTACTGCCTTACTCGCCGCTTGGAGGCGGAGTTTTGACGGGCAAGTACGAAAACGGGCCGCCACCGGGAGGTCGTTTCTCAGAATACCTGCTGACCGGGGACGCCCGGCAAAAGGCGATGGCCCAGCGTTTCGTCAACGATCGCACGATTGAAACGGCGGCTCGGATGCACCAGATTGCTGAATCGATTGGAACGACGGGAACGGCGTTGTCGGTCGCGTGGAGCAAGCAGCATGACTTCGTTGCATCGACAATTGTGGGTGCCACATCGATCGAGCAATTGAAAGAGATTTTGGTTGCCGACGACATGATCCTCGATGACGAAACGTTGGCACGAATCGATGCCGTCGAGGTCGAGATTCCCAACGCGATGACGGAAGATGGGCTTCGCCGGTTGTAGGGAGTTTCTCTGGTCACAGACGCGGTGCTGCTTGTAGGCCAGGCTCCGCCTGGCGCGGGTGACTGGTTGAATGAATTTCGCGTGTCGATGACATGTGGAACGGTGCAGACGCCTCGCTTTGTTCCAAAGCATTGCCGTGGTTGCCAGGTGGAACCTGGCCTACAACTCGGCAAACCCGCTTCAGGGCGAGGGGAGCCAGGGCAATTTGGATAGGGGCATTCCATAGGGTGCCACCTGTCTAGAGACCTGAGATTTGATCTTCGAGTCTCGAGAAGACAATCGCTTTGTCTTGTTCGTATCGGTCTGGATCGCCACCGCTTCGCTTCCAGCGGTCCACTTTGGTGCTTTCGAATCGCAGTGCTTCTTCGGGGTTGGCTCGCAAATAATCTCGCATTTGAATCGCTCGTTGGTGAGCGGGATTGCCCAGAACCATCAGGAAGACTTGTTGGGTGGGGGCTCCGTGGCGAGGTTTGTGCAGCACGAGGGAGTGATCGAGCCAGTCGGGAGAATCCACGACTCGGTAGTTCAGTCCTTCGATGTGCAGCGAGGCCGCGTCCAGGCTGGAAAGGTCCGTGACGAGGGCGACCACATCGATGATCGGTTGTGCGATCAGGCCTGGGACGGCGGTGCTTCCGACGTGATCGATTTGCGTCACGTGGCCTTGGCATGATTGCAGAAGGCTGCTGCGAGTTTGTTCGAATTCCTGTTTCCAGCGGGCGTCGTGGTGCATCTGCCGGATGGGCGCTGGGCCGTCGGAATCAAAATCGTCCCGAGGGGGCAGATCAAATGGCGGTGATGTCATGAGCGATTCAGCGGAAGAAGGCTGGAGCGGAACAGGGGCAATTCATCGGGACGTGTTGTTGCGGTATAACCCGGGGATGAGGACGGTCTGGCCAGGAAGGACGGCGTGCGGTGTTGTAGGTATGCTGCCCTGCCCTTTGATCCCTGCCCTGTGGTCGGATTCTTCGTCTCCTGATTGTTCCAAATGATCCCCCTTCAGAGTACCTGATGACCGACCAAGACGATTCTGCGGTTGCCAACCCGTCTGCACCACGCGTGGGTGTGATCATGGGAAGCCGTAACGACTGGGACACCATGTCCGCGGCGTGTGAAATGCTGGATCGACTCGGGGTGGAGCACGAGCGTTCGGTCGTTTCTGCTCACCGGACGCCGGAGCGGATGTTCGAATACGCTCGATCGGCAGGGTCTCGCGGGTTGAAGGTGATCATTGCCGGAGCCGGTGGAGCCGCTCATTTGCCGGGCATGGTTGCGTCGGAAACGGTGTTGCCTGTGATTGGGGTGCCCATTCAGAGTCGCGCTCTGCAGGGATTGGATTCGTTGCTGTCGATCGTGCAAATGCCGGGTGGAATTCCGGTCGCGACCATGGCGATTGGCGTTGCAGGAGCCAAGAACGCGGGGGTCATGGCGGCTCGTATTTTGGCGACAAACGACGATGCTCTGCGAGAGCGATTGGAAGCGTTTGTGGCGAAGCAGCGTGACGATGTGATCGCATCGGCAAAGCTTCCATGAGTGAGCGTCAGGAATCACAAAACATGGAGGCAACCGTGGCCAAGCAGGTGATACTGCCTGGGGCCACCATTGGTATGGTCGGTGGTGGTCAACTGGGCCGAATGTTCGCCATCGCAGCGGCTCGCATGGGATATCGAGTCGGTGTCTTTTGCGGCAGTAGCGACGAACCCGCTGCTGAGGTGGCAGCGTTCACGGTGTGCGGCCCTTTGACGGATCATTCCGCGATTGAAGCGTTCGCGAAACGATGCGATGTGATCACGCTGGAGTTTGAAAACATTCCGGCCGACACGATCGCGGCCTGCAGCAAACACGCGCCGACCTATCCCGATGCGTCTGTGCTGGCGATGGCTCAAGACCGCTGGATCGAGAAAACGACGCTGCGTGCGGCCGGGATTCCCGTGGCTGGATTTGAACCGGTGCACGATCGCGAAACGGCGATTGCCGCGGGCGAAAAGTTGGGATGGCCAATCATCGTCAAGACGTGTCGCAGTGGTTACGACGGCAAGGGGCAACATCGTTTGAACTCACCGGATGACGCTGCCAACGTTCAGTGGGCGGGCGCAGAGAGTGGTGGTGATGGCCAGCCGCCCTGGGTTGCCGAAGCGTTGGTGCCGTTTGAGCGTGAGGCGTCGGTGATTGTGGCTCGGACGCTGGATGAGCGGTTCGAGACGTTTCCGGTGTTTGAAAACGATCACCAAAATCACATCCTGGATGAAACCAAACTTCCCGCCGAAGTTTCGCCTGAGATGCAAACGCAGGCTCGCGAAATTGCGACGCGCGTGGCGGAGCACTTGGGATTGGTGGGGCTTCTGTGCGTGGAATTGTTCGTGACAGCCGACGAGTTGGTCGTCAACGAAGTCGCGCCGCGGCCGCATAATTCGGGGCACGTGACCATCGAAGCGTGTGCGACCAGCCAGTTTGAACAGCACGTGCGGGCAATCTGTGGGTTGCCGTTGGGGGACACATCGATGGTGGTTCCTGCGGCCAGCATGCTGAATCTGCTGGGGGACATTTGGGAAGCCGCTGAGGCTCGAGATGCCCATCCTGATTGGGAGGCGTGCTTGGAAACGCCGGGCGTGGTGCTTCATTTGTACGGCAAGCACGCAGCGAGAGCGGGCCGGAAGATGGGCCACGTGTCCGCGGTGGGGAACGACCTGGCGGAGGTGTCCGAGCGATTGCGTGTCGCTCGTGAGCGACTGCTGGGTGGCCGCGGCTAAGGAATCTGGGTTGAGTGAACGCGTCGGGCTCATCCGTTTCGTTTGGAGGCGGTCCGGCCGCCGATTTGGCCCGGAAATCGCGTTTATTCCCCTGTGAAGCCATTGAGAACCCGATTGCGGCGGAGTGCTGCGGCGTTTCGCAACAGGTGTTGCAAAATGCTACACCCTACAATCGGAATTCTTGCGGGGACACTGGCCGTTTGAAGCGGTTTTTTCGTGGAAATTGCAGTTTCCAGAAATAGACTGAGTGTTCCGCGCCTGGCTTTTCGCCGTCTCGTCCCGCGTCTTTTCGCCGAGAATCACGATGAACATGCCTCCTGACGCATCCCAGCATCTCTCCTCTGGTCCCCACTCCTTCTCTGAGTTGTCGATGAAGATCTTTTCCACTTTCGGCTGCAAGTTGTCAGCCATTTTGACGTCGGCGGTCATGGTGACTGCGGTTTCGGCGGCTCCACCCGCCGGATCTGGCATTCAGGCTGTTTCGTCCGAAGCCTCGATTCGCGTTGTTTCGCACTCCACGGACGACGGCGGTCAATCGATCGCGGCTTCGATCCAGCCGGGTGCGGAGGATTCCATGCTGCGAGCGGTTCGCCAGTCAGCCAGTGACTTGGTCATTGTCGTTGACACATCTGCGAGCCAAGTGGGAGCGTATCGCGACGATGCGATGAAGGCAGTTCAGGCGGCACTCGAGTCTGTTCGTGACCGCGACGTTCGCGTGGCGTTGTTTGCTGCGGACGTGCAGGCGAACGAGCTGACCGATGGG
>NZ_JBICHO010000315.1:0-8682 GCF_043100905.1 Rhodopirellula sp. JB055
GATGGCCGATGGAGCGTCTGCCATCGCGTCGGCAACCTCACGCCACATCGGTTGCCAAGCAAACGTTTCGGTGGGAGGCGTGCCGATCCGGTTCGCAATCGCGTTGGTCTGAGCAATCGAAGCAGCGTTGGGCATCCCCAACACACTGATCGCGATGGGCTTGCCTCCCAAACGGAAACGTTGTTGGGACCGTTCGCTGCGAATCTCGGATTGTGTGCCGATCAACCGTAGCTGCAAAACGTTGCCGACCGACTCGGTTTCGTTCCGCAAGAGTTCCGCCGCGGCATTCACATAGGTGACCACTGCATCCAATCGACCGTCGCGGTTGAAGTCACACGTTGCCACACCGCGACCGAGTCGTGCTCGTTCCCAATCGCCGTTGGGATCATCCATTTCTGCCGCATCAAATCGCTGACCGCGATTGACCAACAACTGCGTCTTCATCTCGAACGGCGTTCCGCGGTCCGTCAGATCTTCCACATGTCCGTTGGCGACCAACAAATCCTCCCAGCCATTGTTGTCGTAATCCAACGCTTGGACACCGAACCCCGTCATGCGTGCCGTCAGCCGATCCACTCCGAACACGACCGCGCGATCGACAAACATTCCTGCGCCGGTTTGACAAAAGTGATTGGCCCATTCGTCGTAGAAATTACTGACGTGCAAATCCAGTTTCTGATCTCGGTTGAAGTCCGCCATCGCGATCCCCATGCAAGCGTTCATGTCGCCTCCCGGGCCAACCGCAACGCCCCGAAGGGCCGCTTGATTCCCCCATGCGGACGTTCCATCTTTGCCTGCAATACGAAACCAAAGGTGGTTGGCTCGCTGGTCATTGGAAACGAAGATTTCATTCCCCGGTTGCGAGTCCAAGTCCGCGATGACCACTCCCATCCCGGTGCTCGGGCCGTCCCCTTCACCGCCCAAAGGCAATGACATCCCGGCCCCTTTGCCATCCGAAACCAACACTTCGCTCAAGGCCGGATGATAGTGCAATGGACCGGGCAACTTCACAGGAGAACCATCCGGTTTTCGCTGTATTGGTTTCAGCACCTCGGGATCATCGATGTACTCAATGGAAACCAAATCCGGCAAATGATCACCGGTCACATCCGCGATGGCGGCCGACAAAGTGAACGCTTCGGTCGCTGCGGTGGAACTGGCGTCCAAATCGGAAACCAGCCGTTTTTGAAACGTCCCATCGGCTTGATTGAGCAACAAAACATTTTCGTCAAAGTTGGCCAGTAACAAATCCGGCCATCCATCCTGGTTCCAATCGCCCGATGTCACGCCGTGCCCATAACCGCGATCATCGCTATTGGATGGCGCCACCACGTCAACAAACGCACCATTCAACTGACGAAACAACGCGTTGGGTTTGACACCAGAATGAGCGGTCGCTTCACCGGCGGCTTGGTTGAAATACAAATCCACCCGTCCATCCGCATCCAGGTCCAAGCACGCCACGCCGCCGCCCAAAGGTTCGTGCAAGCGAAACTCGGACTCCACCGGGTCGATGGCATTGGTCCACTGAAAATCCATTCCGAACTCCGGCGCAACGTTGACCAACCGAGCCCTCGCGGCATCGATCTGCACCGGAGTCTGTTCCGTCCACGGCAACTCACTTTGAGATCGCTGTTTCAACGCAATGATCCAGGCCGTGCTTTGATCAGCGAATTGATCCACCTCCAATCCCACCAACAACTCAGCTTCATCGATGCCCTCGGGGAATTTCGTCAACGTCGACTGCATGGTTTGCCGAAGCTCTTTCCAATCACCAGCTGGCTGCATCGAGGCCATCAACAATTGCCAGCTCAACGCCTCCCCGAGACAGCCTTGCTGTTGCAGCATGCCCGTCAAACGCTCGAACATCTCCGTTTGCTCTGCACGAGACAGGGGATTGCTTTGTGAATTCCAGATTTGATTCGCCAGCCACTGAGTCTCGTCGAGTTCCAGCAATCGTTCGCTGACGCGTTCGCGAGCCCCTTCGATACGGCGATGATTCTCCGCATCGGACTCCTTCTTTGCCTTCGCTTTCAAAACATCGAGCGAAGCCGCCAGGCTGTCCCACGCGACCTGGCTGTGCGGTTCACGACGGATCGCTTCTAAAAAACAACGAACAGCAAACTCGGTTGGATCACGGATTTCGCGTGAGGCCTCCGTCTCGGCAGGAATCAACATTCCGTCTCGCAGCGCGGTTCCCCACGCGAGCCAATAGGCGGGGTAGCGACGGACGCGTGCGACGTCGCCACTGGTCGCCCAATCCGTCCAGTTGTCTTCCTGTTGAGCTGCGGCGTACAACCAACCGAGCATTGCCAGGGCGGATGGATCATTGCGTTGGACTTCGTCACTGGTCGCCAACACATCGATGGCTTCCTGCAAATCGCCACGACTGCGGAGCGCGGCGACAACGCTCAGCACTCCTTTGCGATCCACCGCGTCTCGGTCTTTGATATCCGGCTTGGATTCAAAATTGACCTGAGGCCGATGCGGGTAGATCAAACCGATCAATTCCGGTGGACTCAAACCAACACGTCCGGCCAGCAATCGATATTGTTCGTTGGCATCAAATCGGTACCCCCGCTGAGCCAGCAAACCGGCGTAGTCTCGTCGCAACTCAACATTCTGCGGATGATCCTGAATCAATTCTCGGAGTCGGCGCAATGCATCAACTGGATCGCCCGCCTCGTAAGCCAAACTGGCGGCTTGCGATCCGAGCGACAACGCATCGGACGGCTCCGTTGCGATCAATTCATCCAGGGCCTCGACGGCCTTCTTCCGTTGCCCACGCTGAACATGCTGAGCCACCTGGTCTCGCAGACTCACCGGTTGTTCCACCGCCGACATCGGATCGCCGTCGGAAGCAACGGACGGAGGAGGCGTCGATGGCTTGCACCCCATCCAACCACCAAGCAGCAGCACCCCCAAACACCAGCCCACAAAGTGGAGGCGAGGTTTTGTCGGCGGCGTTGGTTTCGCCACGAAGAAAATCATCAAGAAAAGCGTTGGCTGCATGCCCTGATGATAGCCGAACAGCCACAAACGAAGCGATCCGCGACGAGTTTTCACCCGCCGCGGATCGTTGAGAAGCCATCGAAAAGATTGAATGAGAAGAGCAGTCGGCGAACGACCGGGCGATCCGCCTTCCCGACAAAGCAACGCGGAAGGCGGAATCAGATTGAATTCAAGTCCAAACGCAGACTACTTGGGTGCTGCGTTGCAAACGTAAATCCGCATCGAGTGACGCCCAACTTCCACGACTCGGTTGTTCGGAGGCATCGGCCCATCGACATCGGGATAAATGTCATTTGGCGACGGTGCCGCAGTGTCGACGAACAAATTCCATTGCGTGCCACGAGCGATCTCAGGGAAATGGAAATCGCGATGATCGCCGGTGCTATTGAACATCAGGATCACGTCGCGTCCCAAACCTTCTGGATCATCGATTCGGCTGGGAGCAGCAATGTATGCCGCCATTGCCAACTCGCCTTGATCCCAGTTCAACGGGTCACCCGATGGACCGTACCACGACACGTCCGGCACCTTCCGACCATCCACCGGTTGCCCGGTCAAATATTCCCGGCGACGAATCGTCGGTTGGTTCTTGCGGAACTCAATCAACGCACTGACGAAACGAACCAAGTCCGCGTTCTTTTCGACGAGGCGCCAATCGAACCATGAAATGTCATTGTCTTGGCAGTAGGCGTTGTTGTTGCCCTTTTGTGTCCGGCGAGCTTCGTCGCCACTGACGATCATCGGCACGCCTTGACTGGTCAACAACGTCGCCAACATGTTGCGAACTTGCTGACTGCGAATCGTGCTGATCGCCTTCTTTCGCGTCGGCCCTTCCACACCATAGTTGTCACTGATGTTGTGGTTGTCGCCGTCGTTGTTGTCTTCGCCGTTGGCTTCGTTGTGCTTGTCTTTGTACGAAACCAAATCGTTCATGGTGAAACCATCGTGCGTGGTCACCAAGTTCACACTGCAGGACGGCGGACGCCCAGCGTGCTGATACAGATCGCTACTGCCGGCCAAACGAGTTGCCATCGGGCCCAGCGTTCCCGCATCCCCGCGCCAGAAACCTCGCACGTCGTCACGGTATCGACCGTTCCATTCCGCCCAGCGGTGATTACCGAAGCTACCAACTTGGTAAGCACCGGCTGCATCCCAGGCTTCTGCGATGATCTTGGTGTCTGCCAACATCGGATCTTCCGCGATCAGTTCCACCATGGGTGGGTTGGGAATCAGGTTCCCGTTCCGGTCGCGACTCAAGATGCTCGCAAGGTCGAATCGAAAACCATCGATGTGATAGTTGTGGACCCAGTGTCGCAAACAGTGGAAGATCATCTCGCGAACAACCGGGTGGTTCCCGTTGATCGTGTTGCCGCAACCGCTGTAGTTGCAGTAATGCTGGCCTTCCGAAAGGATGTAATAAACTTGGTTTTCAAGTCCTTTGAACGACAGCGTTGGGCCTTGTTCGTTGCCTTCGCAGGTGTGATTGAAGACCACATCCAGAATGACTTCGATCCCCGCGGCGTGCAGGGCTTTGACCATTTGTTTGAACTCGTTGACCTGAGCCCCCGGCGTCGAGTCGTGCGCATAACCACGGTGTGGAGCGAAAAACGCCATCGGGTCGTAGCCCCAGTAGTTCGGCCGCGAAAGCTTTTTGCCTTGCGGGTCCCGAATGGGGAACTCATGCACCGGCATCAACTCCACCGAAGTGACGCCCAATGATTTCAGGTATGGGATCTTTTCAATCACACCGAGGTAACTGCCAGGAGCCTTGACCTTGGCGGTCTTGCTCTTGGTGAATCCACGAACGTGCATTTCATAAATGACAGATTCGCTGACGTCACGGCGAACGTGACGATCGCCTTCCCAGTCAAACGAACTGTCGACGACCACACACTTCGGTGGACGCACAACACCATCGGTTTGCTTTTGATAAGTTCCCGCCAACGCTTGCGCGTAAGGGTCGATCAACCGAGCCGTCGAATCGAACCGGTGACCGTTTTCAGGTTCCCAGGGCCCGCTGGCTTGGAAGTGATAAAGTTGACCTGCTTCGAGGCCTGGTACGTGCAAGCTCCAAACATCCCCCCAACGATCGGTTCCCCGATCAAAGTCGATGATTTGAGCTGGTTCGCGATCGGTCACCTTGTTGTACAGCAGCAACCGCATTTCGGTTGCGGAACGGCTGAAGACCGAAAACTGCACTCCCTTCTCCGTGAGCGTCGCTCCGAATGGCGGGGAGTAGGCGAACTGAAGATCGGGGCACGGTTGTCGCATCAGCATGTAGAGATCGCTCCTTGAGTCGCTGGCCTGATTCGGTTGCCGTGGTCCTTCGAGACCATCGTGTGCTCCGCAAAAAAGTTGCCGGGCACACTTCTGACGAACCGGTCAGGCATTTTCCAGTTGTCCGCTCAACCCTAGCACTCGATCACGCATCGGCAGGCAAAACCCACTTCCTCGGATCAAATCAGCCCCAAGACGAAACTCCCTGCACCAAACGAATCGATCGATTCATCGAGGCAAGCTGTTCCGGCACACCTTGTGGCGCAGATCAGAACACTATTCCGGCCTCATCCAGTTGGACTGGACGAATCCGACAACCTTTCATTTCAGTCGCTCGCAAACGTCTCCCTCAAAGGAAATATGTAATCGTATGACCACAACATGATATCCTGCTTGCTAGTCCAAGAGGTACAAACACGACCTCCCGCAGGCGGCCCTGTCACTGATTTCCCCTTGCAGACAAATACAGGTCCAGATTCCGCCCTGATGAAGAAGCAGGTTCAAGAACGAACGAAACCACGTACCAAGCTACCGTTGCGATTGTCGAATATCCGTTCTGAGTGAACGTGATGCGTACGGTGGAATTCGCCAAACTGTTTGCATCCTCAAATTCATCGGAATCTCGCCAATGTGGCCTACCTGGCCTTCGACTCGAGACTAGTGATGCCCGTCGAGATTCCATTGGCGCCGCTCACGGAATCTGAATGACCTCGTGCCCCGCTCGTGTCGACATCGACTGCCAAAGTTCAAGTTCAACCGAATCGGTGATGAAGCGAACGGAACCATCTAGCAACGACACATGAACACCACCCTGGTGATAACTTCGCGAAGTGACTGCGGCGTAAGTGCGAACACCTGCCGGAGGCGACTTGCCCTCCCGCATGTTCGTGAAGTCAATGTCGTATTCCACACCGGAGATCTCACACAGCACTTTCTTGTTCGGTGAAAAGACCGTCGTGACGCCCGCTTGGTGAACACGGCCATCAATCCATTCGGTGTGCCCCGTCTCGGTTTTGAAATCACCACCCAGAGCACAGATTTCGTCCGTGTTGACCGGCATCGCCATCGTTCCCGTTTGCTTCGCGTCGCGAGCATACGGAGTCCAACCTTTGACTTCCGCCAGCGCCAGCGTGTTGCTGGTTCCGTCCAAGCAATCGCGAAAACCGAGGTAGCGTCCAGGAACGAACATTCCATCGCCCACCTCATTCGTGGCTTCGTCCAGCACGAACCAAACCCCTTCGTTGCTGGCATAGTTCAGCTTGTAATACTTTGGACCGGACGATCCGAAACGCGGGCTATCCCGTGGGTCGCTAGGACATTGATAGGCCGCGACGCGAAAGGACGACGTGGGGACCTGAACACCATCGATTGTCAGATAGGATTCTCCGTAATCGCGGCTGAAGTCGACTCCGTCCGACAAAGCGGCTTCCTCGAGAAATGGAAGGATCCGAGCCTGCATCGACCACCCCGAACCTTGGCCAGGGTTGGTCCAAGCCGGTGGCAGCTTTTTGTAGGCCGACTCGTAATTATGGATGGCCAGAGAAATTTGTTTCAGGTTGTTGCCACAACTCATCCGACGAGCCGCTTCCCTGGCCGATTGCACAGCCGGCAAAAGCAGACCGACCAAGACGCCAATGATGGCAATCACCACCAACAGCTCCACCAAAGTGAAACCCGCACGTGCCACACGGGGAGACGATTTCAAGCCAGAAAGTACCGACGGCGCGCACGAATACATGCAATTGTCCCGAAAATAGGATTTCGTTAGAGAACAAGCATGGCTGGCGAGAACTCACGGCCGATGAAGGAGCAATCCAAGAGGTGCTCACGAAAATCCGAGTTCGAAATCACTCGAGGAATTTTCCTCAGGGCCCAACTCGGAACTCAGGGCATCACCGTGCTTTTCAATGGCTGGCTAGCTTTGGAAAGCGAAGGCAGGGACTCTAATGCGACCGGCTCGCATTATCAAACCGTTAAAACCCCTCCCCCTCGCTTGGCTGCCACCTGGAAACCACGCCCGCGAGTAGCGGATTGTGCGAGGTTTGAGAACCTCGCCCTTGAACAAACCACCTGGTTTAACGTAACATCTGGGATTCGACCGACAGCGAAATCACTTGACCGACGGTTCTGTCGAAATCCACCGTCGTAACACCCTCATTGGCTCGAGTTTGAACGTCATGCAAGACGGCATTCACCCCAACTACCAAGAAACATCCGTCACCTGCGGTTGCGGCAACACTTTCACCACCCGCAGCACGCGTCCCGAGCTGAAAATCGACATTTGCAGCGAGTGCCACCCGTTCTACACCGGCAAACTGAAATACGTCGACACCGCAGGGCGAATCGACAAGTTCCAGAAGAAATTCGCTGCTGGCACCTACGGATCGCTGCAAAAGAAAAAGGCTAAGAAAGCCACCAAATGAGCGGATCCATCCGCGATATCCTCGAGGAAAAACTGGCTCGCTTCGAGAAACTCGAAAGCGACATGTCCGACCCGGATGTCCTCTCCGATGGCGCTCGCATGAGCGCCACGGCACGGGAACATGGCGGACTGAACCGTTTGGCCAATCAGTACCGAACCTTCAAACGCCTGACGGACGAAATCCATCAGTGTGTGGAAATGGTCGCGGATGCCGAGGATTCGGACGAACGTGAAATGGCAGAGGCCGAGATGGACACGCTGCGCAAGGAGCGTGAAACCATCTGGGAAGACCTGCTGTCGCTGACTGTTGGCGGGGAAGACTCTCACCGCACACGGTGCGTGATGGAAATCCGCGCCGGCACCGGTGGCGATGAAGCCGCGCTCTTCGCTCGCGATCTGTTCGAGATGTACACCCGCTACGCCGAAAAAGTGGGCTGGAAAACAGAGGTGATGGACGCCAGCCCGACGGAAATGGGCGGCTTCAAAGACATCACCCTAACGCTCGAAGGCGACAACGTCTTCCGCGACCTCCAATACGAATCCGGCGGCCACCGTGTCCAACGCGTTCCCGAAACGGAAACGCAAGGCCGCGTGCACACCTCCGCCGCCACCGTTGCGGTGATGCCCGAACCCGAAGACGTGGAAATCGATCTGAAACCAGACGACTACCGCAAAGACTTCTTCGGTGCCTCCGGCCCAGGCGGTCAGCACGTCAACAAAACCGATTCCGCGGTGCGGTTGACGCACCACGAAACTGGCATCGTCGTGCAGTGCCAAGACGAAAAAAGCCAGCACAAGAACCTGGCCAAAGCCCTTCGCGTCTTGAAAGCCCGTATCTACGAAAAGAAACGAGAAGAGGAAGCCGCCAAGCAAGCCGAAGCTCGCAAAGGCCTGATCGGATCCGGCGACCGAAGCCAACGCATCCGAACCTACAACTTCCCTCAAAATCGGTTGACCGATCACCGGATCAA
>NZ_JBICHO010000316.1:0-23470 GCF_043100905.1 Rhodopirellula sp. JB055
ATACGAACTTCGCTTCGTCGTTCCAGATCGGTGTCTCTGAGTCGTGCAGCAGATCACGCAGCCGCACGCCAGTGAACGACATTGCCGGCTTCGACCAACGTGTCACGCAGTGCACATCAATTTGCCGCGTCACCTGCGGCATCACTTGAATCTCATCAAGAGAAAACGTCAGCTTGCGTGCGACGCAGCCACCAATCTCCAGCGACCAAGGCGAATCGATATCGCCAGGGTGTCGTTCACCAACAATGGGCCAACGATCACCACGAACAAGTTGCTGATTGGGAGGAAGTTCGCTGTCAGTCATGGCCGCATCGTACACGCACTCAAAAAACAAGGCGATATGACAGCGTGCTATCTTGGGGGGTAACAACTCGTCACCGGTTTATCGACGGACGTTCAGACTCAACGGGGAAATCCAAAATGATTTCATGGACACTCGCTGCGAAACGCTGGTCGTTCGTCGCCTTTCTGATGCTGGCCATGGTCAGTTTGGATTCCGTCGAAGCTGATGAGAACACGAACGAATCCGAAACCGAACCGCAAGCGTTTGAACTGCGAGTTGTTGACCTGGATGGTGACGTGGTCCCCAACGCCAGCATTCAAATCCGGTCTCGCCCCAGAATTGTCGCCGCCGATATCGTGGCGGGTGGGTTTGAAAAGAAGGCCACTTACGGCGTCATGGTCAACGCTGATTCCGATGGGGTTCTGCGTCTGCAGAGGAAGCAGTTCCCAAAGAACATTTCTTTTTCGATCGTGACAGAGGGCTTCGCCCCATATTGGCTCGCGCTGGACCAAAACAAAAACGCCATGCCCGATGCTGCGACCGCCGAAATAGAGCCCGCTTGGGCGGTGGGTGGAGTGGTGCTCGACCCGGGAGGTCGCCCCATCGAGGGCGCCGAAGTGCACCCGAGTCTGCCATTTCGCATGCCACCAACAGCGACGACATCGTTGCATGTTGGTACCTCGATCAAAACTGACGCGAACGGGCGTTGGCGGTATGGACATGTTCCCATTTCCAAGCGTGACGTGACGGTCGCAATCAACCATCCCAAATTCGAGCCATTGAGAACCAATCTTTCTCGCAGTGAGTTTGAATCGACTCCGGAACAACCATCTTCGGGCAGCGTCACCTTGACCCAAGGATTGACATTGGCTGGTTTTGTTCGTGATCCGGAAGGCACCCCGATTGAAGATGCGACGGTCCGAACCAAGTTCCTCAATGAGCTCCGCGAGGCAAAGACGGACGAGTTCGGGCGATATCAGCTCACCGGATGTGAGCAAATGCACTGCCGCGTCGTCGTGTTTGCCAAAGAACGTGCCTTGGAAATGAAAGAGGTCCACATTCGTCCGGGAATGGAACCGGTCAACTTTGTCTTGCCTCCGGGTGGGCATGTCAAAGTCCGCGTCGTGGATGCCGACGGGAACGGGTTACCGAAAACCAGAATCTTTCTGCAACGTTGGCGCGGCCGAGTCGACTACTTTGAATTTGACCACGTCGATTGCTACACCGACGAAAACGGCGTCTGGGAATGGAACGAAGCCCCACTCGATGTTTTCGAAGCGGACATCTGCCCACCAGGCGGCATGCAATTGGTGAGGCAACCGATCGTTGCCGGTGATGCCGAACACCTGTTTCAACCTCCGCCGCTGTTGGTGATCACCGGCCGAGTCCTCGACGCAGAATCAGGCGAACCGATCACCGGATTTCGAGTGACTCCGGGGCATCGCAATGAAAACCCCAGCATTGGATTCGACTGGCACAAGCGTGAGGCATACACATCCAACTCGGCTGACTACCGAGTGGAGTTCAATCGTTCGGGCAGTGGCTACGTCGTTCGCATCGAAGCGAATGGGTACCGCGTGGCTCAATCACGCGATTTTCAGTTTGACGAAGGCGACGTGACGTTTGACTTTGAAATGGAACCGGCTGAGAGCATCACCGGACAGATCGTTGATGCGAACGAGCGGCCCGCGGCTCATGCCGGTTTGGCGATCTCCAACCATGGCGCACAAATTTCGATACAACATGGAAGGTTCCGAGATTCTTCCACTTACGCCACCAGATTGGCAGCCGATATCGATGGCCGATTCAGCCTGCCCGTCCAAGAGGATCCCTTTCACGTGGTCGTGATTCATGATCAAGGCCACGCGTTGCTGTATTCCGAATCAATCCAAGCAGACGAACCGATTGAATTGGTGCCGTGGTCTTCGATGCAAGGCACCTATCGAATCGGTTCCAAGCCAGCGGCCAATACTCGACTGACCATTGACGGCGGGGAATTTCGGTCGGAGCACCGGAACACGGGTCGAGTTTATGCGAGCGCGACCACGGTGACGGATGGGCAGGGGCGGTATCGGCACGACCACCTATTCGACGGGCGTGGGGCCATCAGTCGCGAAATCATCATGATGGTGGACGACGGAGCCTTGGAAATCACCTCGACTCCACGCGTGCCATTCACCCTCCAGGCCGGAGAAAACCTGGAACTGGACTTGGGTGGTTCCGGTCGTTCAGCGATCGGCCAGTTGCGGGCTCCGCCAAACCATCCTGAACCGATCATTTGGAGGCTCGCGACGGTCCATGTCAGCCAGCGTCTGACGCCACCGACTCCGCCTGTCGACCGCGCAAAGTTGCTGCAGAAACCGGGACAGTGGGAAGCTTGGTTGAAAACTCCACCCGGGCTGGAGTACCTCGCCAGCGCGGAAGCGTACAACCGAGAAAGATCAAGCGCAACTCGGTTTTTCGCAACGGTCGGCGCAGACGGCCTGTTCCGGATCGACGACATTCCTGCGGGCGAGTACGAACTGAGAGCGGATCTCGGACAGGGACAAAACGGCTCCATCCACAGCCACAAATTGTCGATTCCTTCGTCGGATGAATCAGAGCCCAGGGAACCGGTTGATTTAGGAATCATTCAACTCGAATGAGCACCGCAGACGAAACTCGCACTCGATCGACCAAGCTCCCTTTTCATTCCTACCACGCTTCATCCCTACCACATTTCATTGTTTCGCTGCCATGAACTTGTTCGATGACGTTCCAACCAATCTGCCATCGGAACTGGTCAACGTGTTGGCAGAGGGGCAGTCGGTTCGCATTGAACGAATTGTCTCCACCGGCCACACCACGGAACCAGGAAAGTGGTACGACCAAGAACAAGACGAGTGGGTGCTGGTGCTCAAGGGCGAAGCCAAACTCAGCTTTGCCGACGGCGAACTGGTCACCATGAACCCCGGCGATCACCTCCTCATCCCCGCCCACCGGCGCCACCGGGTCGAATGGACCAGCACAAAAGAACCAACCATTTGGCTCGCCGTCTTTTCTCAATCGACGTCAAAGAGTTGATCCAGCGCGGATCATGAAGCCAACACGCAACCATCACCTGCAAGACGAACAAAGAGGGAAGGGACCAGTTCACGCGGCGACGTTTACCTTGGCATCTGAATGGACATCGTCCACTGCGGTCCGGGGGAGCGTCAATCGCGATCCGATGATGGGCCTTCGCTTCGCTTCGCTTGCATCTCGAAATTTTCGCTTCGGGAAAGGTTCTCAAATGCAGAATCCAGCCACAACCCAGCACAGACATACAGCACTAATCTCTCTCTTGCAGAGAACGCTGATCAAAACTTGAAAACTCGAGGCGCGCACCACGCCTGAAGGTTTGCCAGCATCTGCGACGTTCCGGGTCAGGTCCCATTACTAGCCCTAAAAAAGTGGCGGTCCGAGCAGTTTATTCGGTGAAGAATGATTGTCAGTCCGACTTTGGCCAGGTTTGGAAGCAAGTGCACTTCCATCTATACACTTCATGCCAATGCAAAACCCATCGACATGTATTTTGCGGCAGGGAAACAAGGAATCACGCCACATCCGCACGCTGAGAAATATTGGCGTCGAATCGCACGCTACGCACCCCATTAAGCGATCGAAAGACGCGTACGAGGTTGCATTTCGAGCGTTTCCCGATCTATTATTGCCGAAGATGGCTCCCCAAGACGGCGGGGACGCTCGCGTTTTCTCAACGCGTTCCAATCATTTCATTCATCTTAGGCAAACACTATGAAACGCTTGTTCACCAAGCGAACTGGGTTCACTCTGGTCGAGCTTCTTGTCGTGATCGCGATCATCGGCGTGTTGGTCGGGTTGCTGTTGCCCGCTGTCCAGGCGGCACGCGAGGCCGCTCGCCGCATGTCGTGCAGCAACAACTTCAAGCAAATGGGGTTGGCGATGCACAACTACCACTCAGCTTACAACCAACTGCCGATCCAAGGCACAGGCACATACCTTCCAACGACCAACGCCAATAGCGATTCGTTTCCTGGTCACAACCAACGCAAACTCAGCGTTCTCGTTGGTTTGTTGCCCTTCATCGAACAACAAGGATTGTGGGAACAGATCAGCAACCCGTACGTGCCAGATCCAGCCAACCCGACCCAAGCTTGGCAAGCTATGGGCCCCGGACCCTGGGTGGCTCAATACGATCCATGGGTCACCAACATTCCGTCCTACCGATGCCCAAGCGATCCCGGACAAGGCCTTCCTGCACTTGGACGCACGAACTACGGCGTCAACATTGGCGATGCAATCAAATGGACCGAATGGGGCATCTGGCGATTGACCGGTGGCTCATGGAATCAAGGACACATTCAAGAAGTCTCGGGAAGCTGTCGTGGCTTTTTTGTCCAGCGTTCCAATAACAAGTTCCGCGATATTCTGGATGGACTATCGAACACAATCGCTGCTGGCGAACTGCTGTCCGACCTGGGTGACCGTGACGCCCGAACGTTAATCAACGTCAGCAATGGCTGGTTTCCCACCGGAGTACGTGGGTCCGCGAATGCTTGCGACGATGACCTGGATCCAGAACGCCCACAATTTTGGGCAGCTGGAATCAGCACCGAGAACAATGGAACACGATCGCGTGGTGCTCGCTGGGCAAGTAGCGATGTGCCGTTCACCTGCATCAATACCATGCGTGGCCCCAACACACCGTTGTGCTTTGGCGGCGGATTCGACTCCACCGGCCAAGCCTCACCAAGCAGTCGTCACCAAGGCGGCGCTCACGTTTTGATGGGTGATGGGGCGGTTCGCTTTGTCACCGATTCGATCGACGCCGGAAATGCGAGCAGCAGTTCTGTCTTCACTGGCAACACTGTTCATCCCGCTGGATCTGAGAGCCCTTATGGGCTGTTTGGAGCCCTCGGCAGTCGCGCAGCGAAGGAAACCATTGGCGAGTTCTAATCGCCTGTCTGAAGTTCGATCGGTTCAAATCCAAGCCGTCGAACCATGCCTCCCACTCACCTCCGTTTTCACACCTATTGAAGAACCAAGAAATGAATTTGATTCGATTTGCCATGCTCGGGCTGGTGGCTTGCTGCTTGACCATCACCGGTTGCGGTTCAGATGAACCCACCGTGGTCACCGGTCACGAAGAGATGTCTCCGGAAGATGTTGCTGCCGAAAACACGACCGCGGATCCAACAGCCGAGGTCAACGGCGAAAAGTATTGATCACGCCGACCGACTTCTACCAAACGTTCATGAAACGGAAGCACCCTGGTGCTTCCGTTTTTTCGTGTGCGATCTCGAAGACAACTTCGATGCAGCGGTCGCTCGATTGTCGACGAGATGCGGACCCGCGTTCTAACTTTGGAAGTTGCGCTGTTGCGTGAGGCATTGGTTTTTCATAACCCGACGCGTCAGCGAGGCGAAGTCAACATCGTTTTTTCCTCGCTGATGCTTCGAGTTCTGAGAAAAGCGCAACTTCAAAACGCGTCAGCGAGGTCCACGCGGCAATCCCCACGCCGGCCCCGTCCGGGGCGGTCATTGCCGCCGAACTCTCCTCCGGTTCGCATCCCCACCATCCGGATTTTTCAATCGCCCCTATCGCATCGCTCGCCCCTGTCGCCGCTCCGCGGCTTGCCGCGCGTGGGGTCCCCCCAAGACCTCGGGTTGAAAACCCGAGGCTGACAACTGTCACCGCTCCGCGGTTGTTCAATCACCCAAACACACCCAGTCGCGGAGCGACGACAGCCGAAAGCCTTGGGTTTCAACCCAAGGTCATCCGCCCACGACACAAAAGTCTCCCCGTCGCGGAGCGACGGCAGGTGGCGATCGACGGGCTTGAAAGCCCATCGTACGTGCTATCGGGGTTCATTCGACGAAACGGGCATGCCCCTCGCTTGCACTCCGTTCACTTGCCGCTGTACCAAACGCCGCGTCGCCACTGGTGCAACTGCAGCCGACGCAAGAAATCTTCTGGCAGAGGTGGCAAGGCTTCCGTGGCCACGTTCAACGCGACTTGTTCCACATTTCGCATGCCCACGATCACCGTTTGAACAGCCGAAGGCGCCATCGCGAATTGGATTGCCGTGGCGGCCAACGAGTAGTGCTCGTCCAGACCAAACTCTTTCAAGTCATCACGAATCGCTTCGACTCGCTTGGCCGTGCGCTCCATGCGATCGCCAGCAAAGTAGCCGGACCGGAAATCGTCTTCGGGGAACCGATGATCCGCAGAGTACTTGCCGGTCAGAGCCCCTTCGTCCAATGACACCCGAACGATCACGCCGGTTCCGGTCTCTTCCGCGACAGGCAACAACTGCGCCGCCGGTTCTTGTTCAAAAATGTTGAACACAACTTGAACCACATCGACCAATCCATCTCGCATGAGCTGAATCACGCAGTTCTGATCCTGCTCGGGAGTGCACAAACCAATGCGATTGATCTTGCCCTCTTGGCGAAGCTTCTGAAGCACGAGCAACGGCTGCGGGTCATCGTTCCAAGCCGCTGTCCACGAATGCAATTGCAATAGGTCCAGGCACTCGACGCCGAGGTTGCGAAGACGCTCTTCCACGTTGGCCCGGATGTACGCGGCTCCATAACGATCTTGCCAACGGCAATAGGGACTCGGCGGCCAGGGGCCTTCCGACGGCGGCGTCTTCGTCGCCACATGAATTTTTTCGCGAATCGATGTGGGCAGTTGTTTCAAGAACTGACCGATGACCTGTTCACTGCGTCCGTCCCCGTAACCGGGTGCGGTGTCGATGAAGGTGATTCCGTGCTCGATCGCATGCTGAAGCGTTGCCAAGGAGGCCTCATCATCTTGAGCGCCCCATTGCCCTCCCAAGGCCCATCCACCGAAGCCAAGTTGCGAGACTGAGAAACCATCGTGGCCAAGAGGGACTTGTTTCATAGCAAACGTTTCACGTCGTGAGGTTGGGGGGTAAAAAAAGGGCGGGTCTGGAAAGCGATGCCGATTATCCGGTCGGTTCGTCCGTCTCAACAGGAAGTTACCCGCTTTCGGGATGAACCAAACCGATCGTCTCAACTGGAATCACGCTCTTGTCCGAAATCCTTTCTCAGCGGCGACCCGAGGTTCTCGGTTCGCCCGGTAAGGCAGAATCCTTGGCAGGTGCAGTGGTGCGAAAATTGTCCAACATCCCGCGTTTGTCGATCGTCGTTCCCCATGGTGGTGATGACGCGGCTTTCGAATCCTCGCTCGCAAGCGTGTTGCAGCATCGCCCGGATGGGTGTGAGGTGATTGTGTCTCATGACGGGAACTATGACGACCCGTTTGATTTGGCCGAAGAAGTTCGTTTCGTCGACAGCGGTTCGACCAACGTTCTTCGTCAGATCGCCGATGCAGCCGAAGTCGCCCTGGGCCGGTTCGTCCACGTGGTCGCCGACGCCCACGTTGCCACGGCGAACTGGACCGATGCCGCATTGGCACAATTCGAAGGCAACGAAACCGGTGTGGTCGTGCCCGTCGTTGTCGACCCGGACACGCAACGCATCGAGCATGCGGGTTGGCGAACGACCGCATCATCGGCATGCGGACCGATTGGATTTGGCGACAAACGCGTTGCCCGCAAAGCCGCCGCTCGCGTGGAAGGAGCCTTCATCGCGGCGTCCTTCTGGCGTCGAGATTTGCTTCGCAGCCTCGCTGGCACCTACCGCGGCACGGACACGATCGAAGCCTCCGTTGGCTTCGGTCACCTGGTTGCCCAAGCGGGCTGGCGTTGCGTGATCGCTGAAGACAGCGTGATGAGCATGGACTTCGAAACCGATGTGTTGGATTACGATCTTCGCATCCAGCGAAACCATCGTCGACTGCAAGCCCTTTCCGATCACCTTCGCAGCGGCAAGTCCGCGGGATGGGGCCGTGGGGTACAACGCCTACTGGCGACCACCTTGGCCGGTGGGCTACGCCCCTCCAGTTTGCTGGCAGGACTTCGACGCATGACCGCTCCTTTGGCCGGAAATGCCATTTCGCGTTCGGTGCAAACCGCCGGTGTGTTGTCCGTCGATGACACCCCAGAAACCTTGGCCATGCCATCGGTGAATCACGAACCGCTGCGACGCGCTGCTTAACGGCCGCATCACGTCTCAGCCGCCGGCAAACCAGCCAACACGACGGTCTTCAGAGACCGTCGATCAGGACAGGCCGGGCTTGGACTCCCAACCGCGACTACTCGGGAACGATCCGCAATACCAAGTTGTTGCGGTGGATCACATTCTCATAGGGGCGGTGCCCGAGAATCCACTCGATTTGCTCGCTGGGTTTGCCCGCGATTTTGGCCACTTCTTGGCTGCGATAATTGGACAACCCTCGCGCAAACTCCTTTCCGCCCGGGCCAACTAAGCGAACCACATTCCCGTGCGCGAAGGTCCCATCGACGCGTTGGATGCCGATCGCCAACAAGCTTCGGCCGTGCTTTTGAATCGCGTCCACGGCACCTTGGTCCAAGTGCAGTGTGCCAGCAACATTGGCCGAACTACCGATCCAACGTCGACGTCCTTTCAAGGAGCGTTTGGGCGGCACGAAAAACGTTCCCACCGCTTCGCCTGCGAAAATTCGATCGAGCACGGTGTCGTCGCTGCCGGGCCCGATGATGGTTGGATGCCCGTGTGAGTTGGCGAGTTTGGACGCACGCAGTTTGCCCCCCATCCCGCCTTTGCTGACCGATGAAACCTGGTCATCGACCAAGGCCATCACTCCATCGTCCACCTCATGGACCATGCGAATCGGTTGGCTGTCTTCTGCATCCGGGTGGCCATCGTACAAAGCCGAAACGTCCGTCAGCAGAATCAGCATCGCATCGTTGAACAATCCCGCGACATGCGCGGCCAAACGATCATTGTCGCCAAAGGTGGTTTTCAATTCCGAAACCGCGACGGAGTCATTTTCGTTGACCACTGCGATCGCGCCGAGCTCATCGATTCCGTTGAGCGCGTTGCGAACGTGCAAGTAGCCACTGCGACGGCGGAGGTCATTTCGAGTCAGCAGAACCTGCGCGGCATGTCGCCCGTGTTTCTGCAGCGACTTTTCGTAGGCCCCGATCAAATCGGCTTGCCCGATCGCGGCGATCGCTTGCAAGGACTTCAAATCCGTCGGACGCTGCGGCAACTCCAGTTTGGCAACACCAGCCCCGACGGCACCGCTGCTGACCATGATGGTTTGCCGTCCCGTGTCCGCGATGCGGCAAAGTTGTTCCGCCAACCGATCCACGCGTTGCAGATCGAGTTTGCCGTCCGAGGTGGTCAGGACTCGCGTCCCAACCTTGACGACCACGCATTTCGTTTCATCGATGATCTGTCGCCGGATGGCCAGATCGTTCAGTTCAGTGGATTCTTTCAAAGCTTTGATTGCAATTCAGCCAGTTGGTGCATGTCGTCTTTCAAACTGCTGTACAAAGATCGGTACACAGGAAAGAGTTTGTTGTAAGTGTTTTTCGCGGAACGTTCCGCTTTGGTTTCAGCGGCCACTTCGATGGTCGCTTGGCAAGCCTGAGCGATGTGTTTGTAGGCTCCGTCACCAACCGCGGCGAGCAAAGCGACACCGAAGGCCGGCCCCTGTTCGACTTTCAAAGTCGTGATTTTTTTGCCGAACACATCCGCCTGCATTTGACGCCAGAAGACATTCTTGCTGCCGCCACCGCTGGCGCGGATTTGGCGGACAGGAACGCCCAGTGACTCGATGATGTCCAGGCTGTCACGCAGTGCAAATGTGATGCCTTCCATCACCGCTCGGGTCATCGCAGCCCGATCGTGAGTGAGGTTCATGCCGACGAAGGCTCCACGAGCGTTGGGATCCGCGTGCGGGGTTCGCTCACCATTCAAGTAGGGCAGGAATAGCATTCCCCCGCTGCCCGCGATCGCCTTTTCGGCTTCTGCCGTGGCAGCTTCGAACCGTTTCGAGGCGGGGATGCCAGCCAAACCTTGCACGACTTGGTCCACCCACCATTGCAAGGAACCGCCGCTGGTCAAGTTGACTCCCATCATGTGCCACTTCCCACGAACGGCATGACAGAATGTGTGAAGTCGCCCCGATGCATCGACATTGGGTTCGTCACTGTGGACAAACATCACGCCGCTGGTTCCGATCGAAGTGCTGAGCAAACCGGTTTTCACAATCCCATTGCCGATCGCCCCGGCGGCACAGTCTCCTGCGCCCCCAACAACCTTGCAGTCTGTCGTCAGCCCAAGCGATTTGGCCGCTTCCTTGGTCAGCGTGCCGGTGACGTCTTCGGACTCCACGACACGCGGCAACAGATCCGCGGACAAATCGAGTTTGCGAAGCAACTCCTTTGACCAATCGCGTTTTTTCACGTCCAAGAACAACGTGCCACTGGCATCGCTGACTTCGGTGACATAGTCCCCCGTCAACCGACGACGAATGTCATCCTTGGGCAGCAAAACCTTTGCCAGTTTGTCGAAATTGCGTTTCTCGTTGTCCCGCAACCAAAGCACTTTGGGTGCTTGGAACCCAGTCAAAGCTGGGTTGGCAACCATGCCGATCAGCTTCTCACGCGAACCAGCGGCCGAGGTGATTTGATCGCACTGTTTGGCCGTGCGTTGATCATTCCAAAGCAGGGCCGGGCGGATGACATTGTCGTCGCGATCCAAGAAAACGGATCCGTGCATTTGTCCTGACAAACCGATCGCTTTCACGTCCGCCTTGTCGACACCTGATTTTTTCATCACCGCTTTGACGGTCTTTTTCGTCGCCGCCCACCAGTGCTCCGGATCCTGTTGGGTCCACCCCGGTTTGGGTTGTTCCATGGGGTATTCGGCATTCGCCTCGGCGATCACATTTCCCGTTTCGTCAATCAACAGGGTCTTTGTGCCGCTGGTGCCAATGTCGATGCCGAGATAATGAGCCATGGTGCGTTGCTTCAGTGCAATGAAATCGAAGACAAGGGGGATGAGAGCCGCTCCGAGAAAGCGAACTGCGGGGCAGTATAACGCGTACTTGCGTTTTCAACCACGCAACCAACATCCCAACCGTCGTTCCACGAGCACCCACGATGCCTGCGAAAACTCGCCTCGCGAAGAATGAATCTGCTGATCGGGACGCGTTTCGTTCCGCCTCTGCCGACGACGCTCAGCAGCATCCGGTGGCTCCATTCCCGTCCTCGGGCCACTCAAACCAAGCTGGCAACAACCAGCCCGCAGTTTGGCAACGCCGGCAATGGTTGGCGTGGTCGTCCATCGCCGGGGCCGCCGTGTTGACCGGCTGTCGCGAATCACCCTCCACCGATGAAGCGGAATCGGCGCCCACCGTTCGCACCGATGTGCCGCTGCGGATCGTTTGGACAGGAACGGACTCCGATGCCGAAACGCTACGTCGAACCTGGCAATCGATCAGCGATCAACCGCTCAAGATCACCGTCGTCCGCCCACCGTCTGCGACCAAATTCGCCGAACCACCCGCTGAAGACGCAACCTCGATCTGGGCCGCCTCTTCCAAAGCCGACGTGGTGATCTTCCCACTCAGCCAGTTGGGCGAAATGGTTTCGCGTGATCAAATCATTTCATCCTTGCTGCCCGAATCCGGATCCAAGACGGCGCCTCCGGCAATCCGCGTGGCCATGACTTTCAGCCAAGAAACACGAGGCCAGTGCTTGGGCGGTTCCTTGCCCTCATTGCTGGTCGGTGAAAAAGCGACCGGCAAGGTTCCCAAGTCCGGATCCATCACCTGGGACGGCTTCGAAAAGCTCGCATCGGAGTTCCCCGGACAGGTCGCCGAGCCAACCGCGGAAGGCTGGGCGGGTGTGTCCTACCTGTGGCGACTCGCTTCGGTCCTTAGCGCCACTTGGCTGTTTGACCGCGACACTTTGGAGCCATTGCTGACACGGCCCGAGTACATCGACGTTTTGCGTCAGATGGTTGCCACGAACAAACACGCCCCGGATTTGTCTCTGACCCCCGGCGAGATTTTTCGCCAGGTCAGCTCCGGTCAACTCGTCGCCGGCATCGGGTTTCCTCAAGTCGGAAACAACCTGGCGGATTCCGATGACGATTCCACTTTGGTCGGCAACGTCCAAGTCTCTGGCTTGCCAATTGCCGAAGCCGGTGTCGCCAACGCGGACGGCGTGATCCTAGAACGAACGGGCCGCGCGGTGTTCGCACCGCAAACGCTGGTTGGCTCGCTCGCCGCATCCTGTCGCCAAACCGCGGCCGCGAATCAGTTCCTCAAATGGCTGGACGGAGGCGAGGGCAGCGAACCGTTGTACCGATCGATCCCCGGACTGCAGCACCCAACGACCAGCTCATCGATTGACGAGGCCGCGGGAGGCAACTATCACCCCTGGCTGCGATCCGCATGGCAGAACCCGAACGTGATGCCGCCTTTGAACTTGGTCGGTGGCGACCGCTATCTAGCAGTCCTGGATTCTCAAATTCGCCAATGCCTGGCAGGCAAGCAAACGGCGGAAGAAGCCTGTGCCGCGATTGCCAAATCGTGGTCCGGACTGCATGCCGAATACGGTGTGAAGAAACAAAAGCGTTCTTGGCAGCAAGCCATCGGATTGCTTTGACGCATGTCAGCAGGAAGAGGAGGCACAATCAAGGGAGCCGTTTGGCGTAAGCCTGGACTGCGGAATGATTTCGTATCGTGACGCACTGCGGACGCGCAAGTTCTCATCCCAAGTCGCGGAGCGACGGTAGTTGCTTGCCGCCTCATCAAGCAACCCTCCCCCTGTTCGCATCCCGTACGATGGGCTTCCGAGCCCGTCGAAATGAAAACCCGGTGCAACAGCGAGGCACGCCCCAGATCACCGCCGCGCAAGCTACGCCACCCGCCGCATTTTGCAAT
Source organism: Rhodopirellula sp. JB055 (assembly GCF_043100905.1). Taxonomy (NCBI): domain Bacteria; kingdom Pseudomonadati; phylum Planctomycetota; class Planctomycetia; order Pirellulales; family Pirellulaceae; genus Rhodopirellula; species Rhodopirellula sp. JB055. The sequence continues at coordinate 13,094 of NZ_JBICHO010000316.1, forward strand.
TCGCATCTTTAAAACGTGCAATTTGCAATCCATCCCACCTGCCGCCGCTCCGCGGCTTGCCGATCAAGTGGTTGACGCCCAAGACCTCGGGTTGAAAACCCGAGGCTGACAACTGTCACCGCTCCGCGGTTGTTCGATCACCCCAGCACACACAACCAGTCGCGGAGCGACGGCAGCCGAAAGCCTTGGGTTTTCAACCCAAGGTCACACCACGACACAAGGCCTCCCAAGTCGCGGAGCGACGACAGTTGTTCGCCGCCTCGTCAAGCAACCATCCCCCGGTTCGCATCCCGTACGATGGGCTTCCAAGCCCGTCGAAATGAAAACCCGGTGCACCAGCGAGGCACTCCCCAGATCACCGCCGCGCAAGCAACGCCACCCGCCGCATTTTGAAATCCGCACTTAAAAACTTGCAATTTGCAATCCATCTCGGCAAACCGTCACTGTGCTGATTCCTGGAATGCACATCGGCCACGGCGGGATCAGAATTCGAAACGTTTCAGATTGGGGAACATCGCTTCCAATTCCTTGGCCTGGTCTTTTTCCAAACCCAGATTGGTCACAAACAATGTTTCCAATTCCTGCAGCGGCTTGAGTTGCGGAAGAGCTTCCGGTGCGACGCTGGTCTTTCCCAAGTGCAACAACTTCAAGTGAGGCAGAGAGACGATCACCGGGATGGCTTCCTCGGTAATCGCAGGGCAGTTGTCAATGTTCAAGACCGTCAGGGACGTCTTCCCTTCGAACGCCTTCAAGGACTCATTGTCGATTTTGGTCAACCAAAGGTTGATCTTTTCCAAGCCTGCGATGTTTGCAATCGCCGGCATGCCCTCGGGTCCGAAATCGGTTTCCGCCAGTTCCAGGTCTTTCAAGGGCAGCTTTGAAATCGGGTCGAATGCCTCGCCCGTGATCTTGGTGCCGCGAAGCTTGAGTCTGGTCAACTTTGGCAAGGTTGAAATGGATTCCAAAACCTTGTCCGTGACCGGTGAGTTCATCAGCGAGATATCTTGCACCTCATTCAGCTCCGCCAACACGCTGGCACCTTCATCCGTCACAGAAGTGTCCTGGAACGTGACCGCGATCAACCCCGGCAATCCCGAAATCGTCCTGGCTTTCGCGTCGTCAAACGCCTTGCCATAGATCCGCAGTCGTTTCAGATTGGGAAGCGAAGCCAACCGTAAAACCATCCCGTCTGTCCACGCGGCATCGGGCAGGAACAACTCGCTGACCGTGCCGGTGTTGGACAACAACTTCACCGCTTCGTCCAAATCGGACTCCGCGACTTCCCGTAGGTCAATCACGACGACGTCATCGCCTCGCAACTTGGTCTTGGCCCCCGCGATACCATCCCATGCGGATGACAAACTCACATTCGCCGATTCGCTGCCATCGGATTGGTTGGCGGCCGGAAGCGGAATCGTTTTGCTGCTGCTAACGCCGCATCCAAGCGTTCCAATGACCAGGCTACCGACCAGCAAGCTTTGCGCGAGCCGAACTTGTGAAAGACTCATCGGAACTCCGTTGAAATGAATTGAGAAACAAAAGTGAACAGGGATGGAATCATGAACCACGACGACTCCGACGAAAAAGCCTCCGCCATCGATCCGGTGCCGCAATGGCAGCAATTGCTGAACGACGAACCGCTGCCGGAGGACGACGACCAGGGCATGACCGATTCAGCCTCCTCTGACTCTGATTTAGACGGGACCTATGTCTGCGACAACTGTGGGGAGGAAATCGTGATCCCGCTGGACATCGCCGGTGGACGTGACCAACAGTATGTCGAAGATTGTCCGGTGTGTTGTAGCCCGAGCGTGATTCATGTCCATTTTGACGATTCCGATCGTGCGAATGTTTGGGCGGAAGCCGAACAAGATCGCTACTGATGATTGCAACACCGCGTCTCACTGAAACGCCCCCCAGATTCCAACCAACATGAAAATCGAAACCTGGCTGACGCCCAATGCCGCTGGTGAATCCGAACGCACACGAGCCTCGGTGGTCGTGGTCATCGATGTCCTGCGAGCCACCACCGTCGCGACGACCGCACTTGCCGCGGGCGCCAAATCAATCACGACCTGCGGTGAAATCGAAGAGGCTTTCGCGATAAAAACCGCCGCGGCCCCTGACAATGTGCCGGTCCTGTGCGGCGAGCGAGGCTGCCAACCGATCGTCGGATTTGACCACGGGAATTCCCCTGGCGAGTACTCTCCGGCCGGCGTCGGTGACCGCGAATTGGTGCTGACCACGACCAATGGGACCGCTGCGATTCAGGCCGCGGAAGACTGCGACCAAATGTGGTTGGCCTGCTTCGCGAATTTATCGGCTGTCATCGACCGCCTGGTTCGCTGGCACTCGGCCAACCAAGACGAAAATGCGTTTGTGAGAATCGTTTGCGCGGGGACCAACGGATGCGTGACCACCGAGGACGTGCTGCTGGCAGGTGCGATCATCGCGATGTGCCACCAACGACTGGCGGATTCCCCGCGTTTTTACGACGGTCCGATCGAGCTTTTGAACGATTCCGGGGCGATCGCACTGTCGACTTGGCAACACTGCATCACCCACGACGGCGTGAACAGTTCAGAAACGTTGGCCGAGAGACTGAAACTGACCCAGGGCGGAAAAAATCTGCTGGCCGCCAATTACGCGGGCGATCTGGTGGATTGCGGCAGCATTGATGTCTTCGAACTGGTCCCAACCAGGGACCAAAGGGCCCCCGCCCGGTTTATCGCGGGCTGATCTGACTCGACTTTCGAAGCAAAAACGCATTCAGTTCGATTGTTTCTTCGACTAAACTGGCGGGTTGTCGAAAAGACTTCCGATCCACTCACTTGTTGCAATCTTCACGCCATGACGTTTGATTTGAAACGCTCTCTCCGCCCGCTCGGCATCGCCGCCGTCTGCTCGATGGCCGCTGGGTCGATCCTTTCACCGGGCGCCCCGAATTCGGTGTGTGCCCAGGACGCCGCCGGTGAAATCAGCCAAGCGACGACCGTGGGGATCGCCGCCGAAAAGCCCGCCGAAGGCCCGTTTGTTGACCTGGGCGACGGTCGGTTCATGGTCCCATACACCGAAAAGATCCCCGGCACCGACATTTCCTTCGAGATGATTCCGGTTCCCGGTGGCACCTACACCATGGGCAGCCCTGAAGACGAGGACCCGCGTGCCGAGGACGAAGGACCGACCGTTGAGATGAACGTCTCACCGATGTGGGTCGCCAAGACCGAGACGACCTGGGCGATGTACAAGGAGTACATGCGAATGTACGCCGTGTTCAAATCGTTCGAAGCCCAAGGCATCCGCACCGTCGACGATTCCAACATGGCCGACGCGATCACCGCACCGACCGAGCTGTACGACCCTTCGTTCACGTACGAATACGGCGAAGAACCCGAACAACCCGCCGTGACGATGACCCAGTACGCGGCCCAGCAGTTCACGAAATGGCTCAGCCTGATCACCGAGAACCAGTACCGATTGCCAACCGAAGCCGAATGGGAATACGCCGCACGCGGTGGCACCACCACCGCTTATAGCTGGGGCGACAGCGCCGACGACATCGAAGACTACGCGTGGTACTTCGACAATTCCTATGATGGCCCCGCTCATGTCGGCACCAAAAAACCCAACCCGTTTGGCTTGCATGACATGCACGGCAACGCCGCGGAATGGACCGTCAACGAATACACTGAAGACGGTTACCAGTGGTTGAAAGATTCACCAGTCGACAACGCCATCGACGCTGTTCGCTGGCCCGAAAACCCATGGCCATGCGTCGCTCGCGGTGGCAGTTGGGAAAGTGATCCACCAGAACTTCGCAGCGCAGCTCGACTGGCTTCCGATGACGACGAATGGAAAAACGAAGACCCGAACTTCCCCAAGAGCCCTTGGTGGTTCACCGACGATCCTTCTCGGGGAGTTGGCTTCCGCTTGTTCCGTTCGCTCGAACCACTCGATCGCGAAGCATTGAAGAACTTCTGGGAACCCACCGCACCTGAAACGGTTGACGACGTCCAAAGCCGCATCGATGGCGGCCGAGGCGGATGGGGCTTGGTCGACAAGGAACTGCCCGAAGCCGCCGCGGAATGATTCTCCGCCGCAACGAAATCAAACTGGCGTGAAGCTCACGCCAATCGCACAGGCCCGAGTTCGCTCGGGCCTTTTTTGTGCGCGGGCCAGGTCAACCATTCACGGCCATTGCACTTGGTCGGACGCGCCACGCGCCTGATAGATCGCTCTCGTGGTCGCCCAGTCTTTGCCATTGGACCAGTCTTTGCCACTGAACCCCCGAATGGTCAGGGCATAGGGCGCACGCCACGCGGCCAACGCGTCGACATCCCCATACTTCACGATCCCGGGAATGAAGTCCTCGTCGTCCTGGTGAAGCAGGTCAGCGAACCGGAAATCATTCACGTTGATTTCTGCGTGCTCCAAAAAAGGTCCCGCGATCGCAGCGGCCGCCAAAGAATAGGCAGCGGAACCGGCGGGCGCCACCAAACTCACGCTCCCAGGAGGATTTTGGAAGGCCGAAATGACCGCCAGGACATCGCCGCATCGTGTCGCGGCCAACGGCCGGTTGTAACCAAACGTGAAAGCCGCCGAAGCCCGTCGCGGCTGCGGATTCGTTCGCTGCTTCCCGGCCTCTGCATCCGTGGGCATCGCAGCGATGTCGATGACCACAACCGTCTTGGATCGTTCCAATCGTTCTGCGAAGGCATCTGACCATTCAGGTTCGTCGGTCGAATCGTCGGCGGTTGCCTGAACCCATAAAACCGTTGCCGAGGAAGCGGCTGGTTTTGCCGATTTCGCGATCCATTTTCGAATTGGAATTTCGCGGCGACGAGCTCGATCGACTACCACCCCCGATGCCACCATCGCCCCCGAGGGATGCTCCACCGATTCCGCGAATTTCACGAACACCCCAGAAGCCTCTGGCATCGACAGATCAAACAGAGTCGCCAGGGCAGGTCGGATGGTTTCATCAAACCCCTTTGCTGTTGCAGACTGCCCCAGGCAATCTGCAAGCAAGTGTTCGTTTTGTTGGTCCCACCAACTCAGGATCGCCTTTTCATGCTCGGGGCCTCGCTGGGTGGGCGCCGTGTGCTCGCCATCCCACACCGCGCCTTCTTCGTCGGTGATCGCAGGAAAATCGGTTTCCACGATCGGCGTTTCCAATCCAAGCCCCAGGTGCTCGTTCATCCATCCATACATGATCCGGCGAGTCACATAGTTGTAATTGTGCTTGAATTGAACCAGCGATTCGCACAGCACGTTCTCGGGCTGGCCCATCATCGAATACAACTGTTTCAGTTCGGGATAACCGTCCGACATCATCTCGATCGTCCAGTCATCGGCCGCGGTCATCCCCATGGGTTTGGGAGCCATCAACGCAGCCAGTTCCACGTTGCCCGTGCCAATGCGCAGCAAGCAAGCGTTCTCACAAGCACACCCGCCTTGCATCGAAGTCGACACCATTCCGTTGGGAAAGCTCGCCACAATTCTCGGCTCCAACGCACCGAGCAGAATCGTTTGAGTTCCGCCGCCGCTTCCGCCCGTGACCGCCAAACGATTGGGATCCACGTCTTCCAAGGAGGCCAGAAAATCAAATGCACGCAGCGCGTTGTAAGTTTGCAACCCGAGGATCGACTGCAATCGAGCGTCCGCCGAAGTGCTGAAGAACAACTCCGGAGCCGATCCGGCAGGCACGACCTCCTCCTCGCGAGTCTCATGGCGACGATGTGCGAACGCATGACTGAGTTGCACGGAATCGGCGTACCCCACCATGTCGTAGATGAATGCCACGCAACCCATTCGAGCCAACGTCGCACAACGAGCTAGCTTGGGCAGGCTGCCGGATTCCATGTAGACCTCGTCGCCACTGGCGATCAATGACTTCATCCGGTCAGCATCATTCCGCATCATCCGGCCGCCGTGCCCGTGCGGGTTCAACACTCCAGGACGCTTACCGTCTGCGTTGAGCCCACGTGAAAGACTCTCCCCCGCAGGGCGGAACAACAATCCTGTCACAAAGTGGCCAGGCAAACTTTCAAAGTAAACCTTTTCGACTTGAAACCCATCTCGCTCAACAACCGAATGAATCGTGGCTTGGATCGGTGGACGCGGCAGCATCGGATGCAATCCCGTCGCCATCGCAACGCGAGTCCGAAGTTGCTCCGCTCGTGATTCCCATTGATCCAATGTATCTGGAACATCAAACGGAAAGTGCCCATCAACCGTTTGAAGAACGGGCAAATCCGCCGTCGCGGTCGCCGGTTCCTGTTGGGTCTCTTCTGCTTGCAATCCACGCAGACAAACCACCGACGCAAAAACCAAACCGGCGACCAGAATGGCCTGACCATTCCAATCGACTGCGCTGATGACATGTCGCTTCAACGATCGAATTCTCATGGGATCTCTTCGGCAGGAGGGGTGCTGAAACAGCGGAGGGAAAACAGAGGCTTCTCATTCTAGGCTCGCAAGACCGACTCGATGCGATCCCGCATGCGACCAACGGTTGGGAACATCGCGACAATGCCAACCAAAGCAACCACGGCGCACATCAAATTCACGGGCGACCGCGTCAAAAACATCATCACGAAATTAATCATCGCGGCTCCCTCCAACATCGCTTGCCCGATCAATCGAGCGATCTGGTCCGTCTTCAAAAATTCGCTCAGAGCCATCGGCATCGGTTCCCGTTCCGGCCACTGTGACCAAGTCCGTGCCGATGCCGCCGCACCATCAGCGGCCTTCAATTTCGCTACCGAAGTTGACCGCAACATGGCAGGAACTAAAAACGCCATCACGATGTTCAGCACGAGCGCCGCTACACCGATCAACACCATGAGGGTCATGTCTCCCTCGGGTGCGTTGTCACCTCCAATCACACCCAAAATCACTCCGACGAACACACATCCTGCGACCAACCCGAGCGTGATGACTCGTCCTTGAAAAGCCCAACCGGCCAACGTCATGCCCCGGGGATCCTTCAAAACTCGAGGATCCATGGCGGATTGGACGTTCGAGGGAGCAGAGTGCAAAGCGTCGTCGTTGGACATCGGATTCATTCGACTTGTCGTGTGCGATAAGGTAGTTGTGTGCGGCCAGATGCTGCTCGCCTCTGCACCAAGCAGCACGGCAACCATCTGTCATTGATGCAGCACCAAGTTTACCCCTCAACCAACTCGCTTGCATTGCGTCTGTATTACACCGATCACTTTGACCTTCCCTTGCCTGACGGACACCGTTTTCCGATGGCCAAGTACCGACTGCTACGCCAAAGGGTGGCTGAATCGGAACACCATCGCGACGACGTTTTGATCGTCCCACAAGCAGCCACGGATGAGGAACTGCTGACCTGCCACACACCGGACTACGTGCAACGGGTGCAGGCGGGAACCTTGACCAAGCAAGAAGTCCGGCGCATCGGATTCCCCTGGTCCACGAAAATGGTCGAACGCTCTCGCCGAAGCACCGGGGCCACCATCTCGGCCGCGCGGGCTGCGCTTTCAGACGGCATCTCAGCCAACCTCGCCGGCGGCACCCATCACGCTTTCGCGGGCGAAGGAGAAGGGTACTGTGTGTTCAACGACGCCGCTGTCGCGATCCGGACCCTGCAGGCCGAAGGGCTGATTCAGCGAGCCGCGATCATCGACTTGGACGTCCATCAAGGCAACGGAACCGCATCGATTCTGAAGGATGATCCGAGCGTTTTCACCTGCTCCGTGCACGGGGTCAAAAACTTCCCGCTGCGGAAAGTCCCCAGTGACCTGGACCTCAGCCTGCCCGACGGAACGGGCGACGAAGCGTACTGCGAAGCACTGCAGATCGTTCTGAATACACTTCAAAAACACCAAAAGGAATCCGGGGCATTTGACCTGGTCGTCTACTTGGCCGGTGCCGATCCGTTCCAAAACGACCGGCTCGGTCGCCTGTCGCTGACCATGAACGGATTGCGGCAACGCGATGAGATCGTGCTGCAGTGGTGTCGTCAAAACGAATTGCCTGTGGCAATCGCCATGGCCGGGGGTTACGCTAGTGATGTCATCGAGATCGTTGATATTCACTTCCAAACCTTGCATCTTGCCAAAGTTTGGTCACTGTCCTGCTGAGCTTCTTTGATGTCGTCGATCACGCAAATCCTGCAAAGCAGTCAAAAAGGTGACGCAGCCAAAACCGACCAGATGTTCTCGTTTCTGTACGACGACTTGCGTCGGATGGCTGGCCGCTTTCTGCAATCCGAACCGCGACGGGAACGCCTGAGCAGCTCGTCGCTGGTCCATCAAGCCTATGTCAGAATGGTCGATCAAGACCACGTGGACTGGCAGGGCAAAACGCATTTTTTCGCCATCGGCGCCACCGTGATGCGTCGCATTTTGGTGGACCACGCAAGACGCACCCACGCCCAAAAACGCGGTGGCGGTTGGATTCGCCGTCAGCTAGACAACGAAGTCACCTTTCTTCTGGATCAGGATGACGACGTTGTTGCCTTGGATGAACTGCTGCTTCAATTGGCGGAGCTGAGCCCTCGCCAAGCCAGAGTGGTCGAACTGCGGTTCTTCGGCGGATTGGGCATGAAGGAGATCGCCGCCGAACTCAACCTGGGACTTCGCACCGTTGAAAAAGAATGGGCGATGGCTCGCGCCTGGATGCGGCGTGAACTTCGCGACCCCGAGGACGAGGCCTCCACTTCCGACCCGACTTCCAACTCCAGCGCAGACAACGCGACTCCCGACACGAAATCTCCCACATCATGATGGACGCGGATCGTTACCAACGTGTCCGTGACCTGTTCTGGGAAGCTGAAGACATCGCCGAGGATGCGAGGGAAGACTTCATTCGATCCCAGGCGGCGGGCGACGAAGACCTGGTTCGCGAAGTCCTTTCTCTACTGGCGGAACACAACCCCAACGCCGCTCGGGCGGAAGGCACCGCGTCGCGAGGAAATCGCGGCAACCATCTGTCCCATTTCGGACAAGGCCTGCCGACACCACGTGAGACCACCGAGTCCGAAGTCGTGCGTTCAATCCGCTCCATGGCGGATGCCACCTCAAGGCCCAAACCAAACCCTGAATCGACCGCCGACCAAGAACAGTCCTCTCGCGAATCTCAAGCCGTCTCTTCCAACAAGTCGCCAGATCCGGGACACACGGTTCACTCCGCGCAGCGCACCCACGCGATGCCGCGTCACGATGTCGATCGCCCCCAACCACCTCGCGGCCGACACCGAAAGACGCTGACGTCGATCGGGCCGATCGATCACGTCAAATCGTACAGTTGGCTGGTATGGCTGTTCGCTTTCACCGCGATCGTTTGCATCTGGGCGGTTGCGGGCTGGGTCGACCAACGACATCGCCAACAGAAAGAAGCGTCGGTTCAACGTTCGTTGTCGCTGACTTTGGATCTTTCCACCCACCGAGTCGAGCAACTTCTGCGTCGCGACAAACAATTCGCGATCGACCTGGCCCAGCATCCTCAAGCTCAAGACGCCGTCCGTTCGCTCACGGCAGATCCATCGATCGGTTCGGATGCCGCTGAGATCGATGAGATCAACCAGAAACTCCAAAGCGCCATCGGCGAATTGAACGCGGCGATGCCGGACCGCCCCCCATCGGATTTGCCAGCTTTTCAATCACCAGAGGTCGTTTTTTTCAGCCGCGACCTGCAACCGCTCGCACTCATTCTTGCCGACGGAAGCAGTCAGCCGCTGACGAACCAGGGCCTCCTCACCCTGCCTGCGGAAGGAGCGGCGGATTTGGCCCGAGCTCTCAGTGGGCGAACTGTTCTGCACGCCCCCGCTCCCCTGGCAACCTTGCTGGGTGATTCCCTGGCTGAAGAACTCGACGCCGCTGGATCCAAACCGCTGGCCTGGATTGTTCCCGTTCATGCCCGCTCCGCCGCAGCCCCCGAATCACCCAACACCGTTCGCCGCGACGTGATCGGAGCTGCCATTGTCATCCCGCCCAATACCAACCGCTGGCTGAACGACTCGCTCGCTTCCCTCAGCCGTTCCCACGGCGTCGATGCCTACCTGGTAGATCGCGATGGTTTCATGCGGACCTCCAGCGTGAACCTTCCCGACCAAATCGCTCCCTCGCAGAGCTTCCCGTTTCGCGTGACCGAGATTCCCAATCCAACAGAAGCCCAAGAACGCCTGGATGACTACATCGCCCAGATCGATCGGCTGACCGAATCGGCGTTGCTCGATGGCGATCACGACTCCACACTGCATCGCACGATCTACCCACTGACGATCGCTGCGGCGTCGGTTTCTCACAGCCCCGAGCCTCAGGTTCATGGTCAGCTCTACCGGACCTACACCGGAAAGTGGTGCATCGGAGTTTGGCGATGGCTTCCTGAGTTTGGACTCGGCCTGAT
>NZ_JBICHO010000317.1:0-5451 GCF_043100905.1 Rhodopirellula sp. JB055
CATGAAAATTTCACGCCGACAATTCGGTGAAGCCCTCGGAGCAACCCTTGCCTTGTCCACCACGGACCTGCTCGCAGACGCGTCCCCTGCGAAACCGCTCCGAGTGATCGCCTACAACGTTTACCGCCTCGCCGGATGGCCGAGCACACGTGAATCGGCGAAGAAAGCGGTTGCCAAGGGGCAGATGGCAAAACGGCTAGCCATGGAATTGGCCCTGCACGATCCCGACATCATCAATTTCTCCGAATCGCCCGCGGCTGAAGTGACCGAAGAAGTCGCCGAACTTCTCGGAATGAACCATGTTCGATTCCCAAGCGGAGGCAGTTGGCCCGGAACACTGCTCAGCAAATTGCAGATCACGGAAACGACGAACGCCCCTGTGAATGGCGGCAGTCCGAAAGAGTTGTTCACCCGGCATTGGGGGCGAGCCACGCTTGCCGTTCCTGGCAAGGAACCATTGATTGTGCATTCGGCACATCTCTACCCGACGGCCGAGCCCACTGTTCGGCTGAAAGAGATCCGCGCCATGATCGAATCGATGAAACCAGATCTGGATGCCGGGCGGTCGATGCTATTGATCGGTGATCTCAACCACGGTCCCGACACGCAAGAGCACCAACTTTGGCTGGACGCTGGTTGGGTCGACACGTTCTCCCAAGTCGGCCAAGGCGAAGGCCTCACGTTCACATCCGACAACCCGGAGTGGCGGATCGACTACGTCATGGCAGCTGGACCGATTGCCGACCGCATCATTGAATCCAGACCGTTGTTTGAAGGAGCATTCCGGCTCAACCTCAACGACAAGAACTCATTTGCTTTGAGCGACCACCTCCCGCAACTGGCCGTCTTCGAATCGCCATAGAAGGGCTCGCCTGAGCAACGACCGGCGCCGAAGTGGCAGATTGCCACACCAATCCCGTGGTGTATGAATCAGTGGCAATACGCCACTTTCTATTTTTGGCAACGTTGGAGGACCGGAACGGCGGCAGCAAATAACGATGCTCGAATCAATGTTCGCTTAGCAAGTGACTTGAAGCGGGTCATTGAAGAAGCAGCGACCGCCCTTGGGCAAACGGTCAGCGAGTTCACTGTCTCGACCGTTGTGTGAGAAGCACGTCAGGTGATTCAGGAGGCTCAGTTCACACAATTATCCAATCGGGATCGTGATGCCTTTTTGGAGGCTCTTCAAGCGTCGGATGCAAAACCAAACGACGCATTAAAAGCTGCGGCTCGTCGTTACAAAAAGCAGCTTGGCTAGATGAGCAACTCGGCATGGACCATCGAGCCATTCGAGCGGAAAAGGCATGAGCGCGCCGGGTTCGACTGCGGCGTTGACGTACTGAACGATTGCCTTGCGATAAAAATTAGTCCGTACGAAAAGCGAGATCTTGCTCGCACGTATGTCCTCGTCGAAGAAGGAAGCATTACGATCAGGGGATACTACGCTTTCTCGAACCACACGGTTGTTTTCGAAGCGTTGCCCGGCGATCAAGCCAAAGGATCGCCTCAAATTGACATCCCCGTTGTGCTGCTTGGAAGGCTCGCTGTCGATCAAAACTCACACGGGGAAGGACTTGGGGAGTTCCTGTTAATGGACGCCCTCCGACGAGCCGAATATCTGGCAGCGAGAATTGGGATTCAGGCGGTAGAAGTCGAAGCCATCAATGAACACGCGAAACAGTTCTATCTCAAATTTGGATTCACGCCACCGCAAGATGATCCTCAACATCTGTTTCTCCCAGTGAAAATTATCCGCAAGTTGAGACTGCCACCGCTGTAGGAGAGATGGAAGCCACGACGATTCCAAGGCAAAGTTCGGCACGATTGCCTTGAACTCATCGTTGAATCAAGACCGCTATTTGAAAGAGCGTCCCGGCTCACATGGCACTGCCCGATCGTCCACACCTGCCGGCGTGCCTCAAACTACCATCCACGAGTGTACTGGATCGAAATGCACTCACCGATAGTTTCGCCAATCCTTCGGCTGGCGTCCGATCCACGGTTCACTCCGTAGATTGCCAACAGGGAACGGGCACGAGTCATTGCCACGTACAAGCTGTTCTCCAAGATTTTGCCTTCAGGTGCGACATAGTTGTCCACGCATGGGATCACGACCACTTCCGACTCATAGCCCTTGAATGAATGTGGAGTGGTGGCAATGAGCGTGCAGGGCTGTCGTTCAAATGAGCGATTCTTCTGAAACGAAAGCTCGACACCAATTTCAGCAAGTGAAGGAGCGAGCGTTGACTTCAACACATCCTGAACCCGACCATTGTAGAGAATGCAAATGTCAGTCGGAGAGATCCCATCAGTTTGGATCAAGTGTTTCAAGTGTTTTGCAATCGAGGACATTTCCTGATTGCGGCTGTCAAAGCTATGGTAGATCGGCTTCGGCCCTTCAATCTGGTTGTACCGCACACGCAACCAGTTTTCGCCGTTTCGATCAGACTTCTCCAACAGTCCAAGCTGAAGCAATTCTTGCTGATCTTGACGCTTGCTTGATTCAGAAAGTCGGCTCAGTACGTTCACCGCAAGTTCGGTGATCGGAGTTGTGGAGCGAAAACTCTCCCGCATGATCGTCGAGCGGCCACGCATATCGAGACCAAAGTCAGACCACTTCGGGGTCTTGGTGTCGTAAACGTTTTGTGCGTTGTCGTAGAAGATATGTGCCGAACGACTGTTGGCGTCTTCCTTGTCCGCCTGTTCGACGATGGACAACAGCAGACGCAATGTCGCCGGTCCCATGTCCTGAGCTTCATCAATGAACAAAGCCGAACAACAGGGAAGCAGGTCGTCCACATCTTGTCGATTGAGGAATTCTTCAGCGGCACGGTCGTAATCAAAACCGAAGGACTCGATTGACATCTGAACGCTTGGGAGCATTCCAGCCAAAACGTCTTTCACATGAAGGAGCGACACTTGATCCCAAGGGAAATCGGATTGACCGAGCAGGTCTCCCTCGTTGAGGCTGTCCCATGCCGATTCAATCGATTCCCGCAACAGTCGTTGCAAACTTCGATTGGCGTAGACTGCCCAAATGCGGGCATCCTTCTGATCTTGCAAACGCTTCGCCGTCTTGGCGAGCCAGTTGCAAAGAACAATCGACTTCCCGCTGCCCGCTACTCCACGAACCAATCGTGGCTTTCCATCCAGTTCGAGATTGGTCAGCCGTTGCTGTTCTTGGGAAAGAATTGGCTTCATTCCCTTTCGACCATCAAACTGATCGCCCATGCGACAAGATGCTTTTTTCTTGTAGCTGGCCATTTCTTCAGCCGCAATCGATGCACCGAACCCTTCAGATTGACCAGGCTCGCGCCAAACAAAGCGTCCGTCGTCTTTCACGAGGAATGCTGCGGTCATGCCCGTCATCAATGGACGAAGATACGGTTCCTCCATCTCGCTGCGACTGGCGAGAACAACCACCGCTTCTCTTGCCCGACTCAGCGCAACGTTGACAAGTCTTTTCCATTCAGGAATTTGCCAGGTCCCACTTCCAGCATTGACCGTATCAAAAATAACAATGTCCGCTTCCGATCCTTGTTGACTGTGGACGGTTGAGGCTTCCCAATTGGTCATTCCCCAACCAGCCACAAGCTTCCCAACCTCCTGAGCCTGCGCCTTGAATGGTGAGATGAATAAACCGTTTGCTGATCGAACATCTGCATCCGAAAACAGCTTTTGCAGCACCGACTGCGTCACACCACGAACCCAACTTCGGTTGCCCGGCCCACGTGCGGCACGAATGGAAGCGAGACTGGCATCCTCTTCATCAAGGACGTACCAAATGGCTCTCGATTGATCGGCAATGAATGGCGAGAGCGTCGACTCCACGCCAGCTCGGTCAGGAGCGGTCGTCAACGCTCCATCGTACTGGTAACTCGACACCACTTTGCAAACGTCAGGGTGCATTCGACGCTGCTGCAAAAGCAGGTGGACCGCTGTGGGAATGTTTTCGGTGTCGTCGAGATGGCTCAGCCCACTGCTCGCCAACCATGTTTGCTGACGAGTCGGCAGAATCCGTGAGATTCGACTGATCGGAGCCAATTGTTTTGAATCACCGACCAGCACAACTCGGTTGGCAGCCAACAGCGACAACGCAGCAACCGCCGCCCTTGAGATCAACCCCGCTTCGTCAATGAAGATCGTGGTGAAAGGTGCTTCGCCGCCTTCGACCATCTTGCGGATGGACTCATCTTTCAAATAGCTCATCGCTTTGAAAGCGGTGGCGACAACGACTCTTCGTTCAGCATCCACGAAGATGCGGTTGCTTTGGTCTTTGCCTGACGTTCGCAGTTCACCAATCTTCTTTCGTGCGAGAGCTTTGTCTTCCGACGATTCAAAAAGTTGAAGTTGCTGTGCAAGCCCATCGATCTGCGACAAGATTTCCGACTCGGTTCCCCTGAGCATCGGATCGAGCTTTTTAGAAACGAACGTTTGGTATGACGCCCCCTTCCCGATTCTCAGCAGAGTGTCATCACCGAGTTCATCAGGGCAGAACTCCTTTGCCGCTTCGCCGATGGAGATTGCGACGGCATCCGTTGCCCGGTTGGTGGTCGATACCACCAGAACTCGCTCGCTCTGATCTTGCATGACCGTTGCGATTTGCTGTCCAGTCGTCCAGGTTTTGCCGGTGCCGGGCGGTCCCCAAAGAACGCTCCACGAGTGCTGCCACCAATCTCGCAAGTGCTGCAAGCTGTGCTCACACGGCTGAGCCACTCTCGGATGCACATCGCCGTCGCTGGCGTTCAATCTCGCCGGGAGATGCCTCCGAACCTCTCTAAACTCCTCTCCGTTGTAAATGGCGTCCAAGACCGACATGAACTCGAACGGGCGAACAAAGAACGATCCTGCCGTTGGGGGCATCTCAGGATCATCAAGACTGATGAACAGGCAACCATTCCGCTCGTCCACTTCGACGATCTCACCCGACCAAACCATGTCGTCTTCGTAGTCGGCCTCTTCATAGAGTTGATCCGAGCAACGTTCATCGTCGTCAAGCGACTTCGGGCGAAACGCTTTCGCTCCTTCCCATGTCCAATCAAACTCGACCGACGAGCCGACATGAACGACGAAAATCGTCCCACGATCTTTCTCAGCAAAGATGCTGACTCGGTGGCAACTCAGCCGTTTCCACCGTGACCCATCTCGGTACTCTTGGCGAACTGCGACAGCGGCATCCTTGAGTTGCCGGTCGTCAACTTCAGGCAGATCGAGTGCTCCTTGAAACCGTGCGGGTTCAAAGTCCATCTCGTTGGACGCCTCTGACGGCATTTCGGTATCCGTGTCTTCATTCACTTGATGACTTCCGTCGCCAAGCCCGACAGGTATCCGGTGATCAAGCCAAACACAGCAGTTGAAAAAATGATCGATTGTTTTCGTGCGTTCATTGTGGCAAGCCGGTGGGTTCGCTCGGGGCAGCTACCTGAACCAATCAGCGGTCTATTGGATCAC